>CAZJOE010000036.1:0-9595 GCA_964547555.1 uncultured Elusimicrobia bacterium
TCGCCGCCCTTGAAGCCCAGGAGGAAGCCATGAAAAAATTAGAGCCCTTTACTTACATCAACGACACCAACCTTAAACAGTTGGCTTACCTGCTTCATCACGAAGAGCCCTGGGTGGTGGCGCTGGTCATCTCCTATCTGGCGCCGGAAATGTCCTTTAAAGTGATGCAGGCCTTGCCCGCGGACTTGCAAGCCAAAGTGGCGCTTGAAACAGCCATGTATCGTCAGACCTCGGAAGATCAAGTGATCGCCATCAACGAAGACATCAAACAGAAAATTGATTTCGTGGTGGGAGGTTTGGATAAGTTGGTGGGAATTTTAGAGAACTCGGACCGCTTGGCCCAAGATAACATTCTCGAGTATTTGAAAAACGAGAAGCCGAGTATCTATGAGCGCGTGCGCGAACAGATCTTGTTGTTTGAAGACATCATGAATTTTCCCAAGCAAGCCATGCAGGTGGTGGTCCGTGAATTAAAAACCGAAGAATTGGCCCGCGCGCTCCGCGGGGTCAGTCCGGAACTCTCGGGCAAGTTCTTCGAAAATATGTCCCAAGGCGCCGTGACGCTTCTTAAAGAAGAAATGGAATTCGGGCGGCCTGTGACGGATGATCAAATCGCCGAAGAACGGAAAAAAATTGTGGAATTTATTAAGGCCATGGAGAAAGACGGGAAAATTTCCTTCCGGCAGAAAGGTAAAAATTCGTCGGTGAATGCCGATGATTTGGGCGAAGGGATGGCCCAGCTTCAATCTCGCGCCGGTCGCCGGGGCGGTCCCGCCAATCCGGAAGAATCCCAGAATGCTTTAAGCGCGGCTTCGGCGCTGGCGGACGAAGGCCGGTGGGAAGAAGCCCTTCCTCATTTCGAATCCAGCGTCCAGTTGGATTCCAATTCACCGGCCGCGCTTCAAGGATTGGCCAATGCTTATTATTCGTTGGGTCGATACCAAGAATCGGTGGCAACCTACGACCAGATGCTGGCCTTGGAGCCCAATCCCGAACTGCAGGCGTGGGTCGATGAATTGAGAGCCAACATTCAGGCTTCGGCCGCCTAAAGGAATTAAAAATGAACTCGGAAGACATTTTTAAGAAAAAATTGGGCCGACTCCAACGGTGGGCCGACCGGGCGGCGCGCGCGTGGCAGAAAGCGTTGAGTGAAACCGAAGGCCAATATTTAAACGTCCTGCGCGACATGGAAGAAGAGAAGCTTTATCAGTCGACGGAATTGAAAAATCAAGAAGAGCTTTTGAAAGGCCAACTGGAACAGGCCGGCAAAGATTTCGTCAAAAATAAATATCTCTTTGAAAAAGAGTCTTCCCAGAACAAAGCGGACTTAGAAAATATGAACCGCGAAATTGACAAGACAAAGCAGCATTTGTCAGCGGAAATCAATCGCATCAACCAGGAAAAACTCACCAACCAAATTTCGTTTGAACGTCAGAAAAGCGCCCTTCAAGAGTTGTACCAAGAAAAAAAGCGGCATCTCTTGGTCACCCGTGAAAAATTGATCCGGGAAGCGGCGCAGTCGGATGCGACGTATACCAGTTACCGGGAGCGCACCACCCGCGAATTGGACGCGGCGCGCCAGGAATCGCTCCGAAAAATAAACACTCTTAAAGATCAAATGTCGGCCAAACAGGAAGGATGGAACAGGGCGGCCGAAACCATGCGCCGAGAACTGGAAGCGTCGAGCCACCAGAAAGATGAGATTGAGCAAAAACTTTCCAATGTGCAGTCGGAAAAAGAACGGGAATTGCATGATCTCCATACGCAAATGCAGGTGTCTCGCGAGCAGTTGGATTTGGATAAAGTCTCTTTGGTTGAAAAAGCGGAAGACGATCAGCGAAGGGCCGAAGCGGAAGTGAAAGAGCTGGAATTTAAAATTAACAACGCCGAACGCGATCTTCAGAATTTGGTCCTGGAAAAAGAAAACGAAAAGAAAACGGCGGAAGAAGTTTTTCTCGGTGAAGAAATAAGACTCAAGGAAACGCTCAAGAGTGAATCTGAAAAACGAGATTATGAGCAAAAACTTTTTGCCCAAGACAAGGACATGAAAGAGCGGGACTTGGTCCGGTTGCGTGAGGAGTATGACAAGAAGAAAACCCATTGGGACAATCAAGTTAAAACGCTTCTGATGAAAAAAAGCCTGCAAGATGCGGAAGCCAATGTGGAACGGATGCGGGTGGACCGCGAGGCGCGGGTGATCGTGCGAAGTCTGGAAGTGAAACACAGTGAACTTCAGTCTCGGCTCAAAGATTTGGAATCCAGACATCAGGACATGGTGGGAAATTCCGGTAAAGAATTGGACCTCATGAAACAAAGATGGCAATGGCGCAAGGACCGTCTTTGGACCATGTGGCAAGCGCGGGTGGATATCTTAAAGAAAGAACGGACTTCTTTAATGGAGCAGCTCGAACATCTCCAGGATAGTTTCAATAAAGAAAGAAAGGCCCTGGCGGAGGAAAGCCAGCGGCACGATTCTCAAATCGAGGAAATAAAAGAGGCGCTTTTGAAAGGCCATACAGAGAACGCGGGAGCGCGGCGGCAGCGAGAAATCCAATTAGAGCTTGAAAAAACGCGTGTTATCGCACAGATTAAAGAATGTGAGACTTTGGTCACAGATTGGATGGACAAACAGAAGCTCTCCCACGCAGAGTTTGGAAAGCAGAAAGGAGCCTTGGTGGAAGACTTGGCTTTTGTGGACCGCTACTACAGGACCCAGCAAGATGAAACCGAACTGTTCCTCTCCTCCTTTCAACGCGCGCTTTCAATTTTTAAAGGACAGTTGGAACGAATTGGAATTAAACAGGACGCTGCTTAAAAATGGATAAACCAGAAGATAAAAAACCGACGCCTTCCGGCGGACCTCCGAGACCTCCCATTGGAGGAAAACCAGATCTTCCCAAGGGACCGGTTCCGTCAGGGCCTGTCCCTCCCCGTCCCGGAGTGCCTTTGCCGAAAATTCCACTTCCAGGCCAAAAACCGGGAATGCCTCTTCGTTCCACGGGGGGTCTTCCCCCCATTCCCAATCCCGGCATGCCAGGCGCGTCTGGGGCCGTTAAACCTCCCTTGGGGCCGATGAAGCCCCCTCTGGGAGGTCCCGCTCGTCCTCCCCTGCCACCGGGAGCTTCGGCGCCGCCCCCTTTAAATCCAGCGATCGAAAGAAACTTTGCGGAAGTCGAAGGGTCCAAAAACGAGTTAAACGAAAAAATTTCCGAGCTTGAAAAGAAACTTCTCGAAGAAAGGGAAAAAGTTCTTCTGGCCTCGCTTCGTTCCAAAGAAGAAGAGGCGGTTTCAGCCAAAGTTGAAACCTCCATCAAAGATATTCAAGAGAAGCTGCGCCGGGAAAAGCGCGATCAGGAAATTGATGAGGCGCGCCGCAAAGCCGAAGCGCGCGCGTTGGAAATGGAACGCCGGCTTGCGGAAGAACGGGAAGCCTGGGTCCAAACCCTTAAGAACCAACTCAATCAGCGCGATCAGGTCACGCAGGAAATGGAGACCCATTTTTCTTCGCGTCTCAAAGATTTGGAATACCGGTGGTCTCAAGAGAAATCCACGCTTGAGTCCGCTTTAAAAGAACGGGAATCAGAACTGATCCGGATCCGTCAGGAAACGGGAATGAAAAATGAACAGGAACGATCGTTCTGGGAGGACCGGTTGCGGGTGATGACGGTGGAGAAAGAAAAAATAGAGCGGGAGCTGGAAAGGTTGAGAGATAAAGTCAACCAAGAGAAAGATCAATTTACTTCCGAAAGGCAGTCGCTGCGAGACCAGGTGGCGCGTCTTGAATCAAGCGCGCGGATGTTGGAAGACCAGCACCGGATCGAACGGTCCAATTTGTCCCGGGAGTTTGAAACCACGGTCAACGGGCTCAAGCAGCAGTCCACCATGGACCGCGATCAAAGTGAAAAACAAATTTCAAGTTTAAATCTGCAAGTCCAGTCGCAGGCCAAAGAGCTGATGGAAAAGACCGGCCAAGCGGAAAATTTTAAATCCCAGATCAATGGCTTTAATTTACAAGTGGAACAAGCCACGGCGCGCTTGAACGACCGGGAACGCCTGGTGGACGCGTTAAAAAATAAGCTCCAGGATTCAGAAATCGACAAACAGCGGATCCAAGCGGGATTGGACCACGCGCAGGCTCAGAAGAAAGAGGCGGAAATTGCGCTTGAGGAAACGCGGAATATACTTCGGGCGCGCGAGATTTCTCTGGATGAGGCGCGTCGGCTCAAAGTATCGGCGGAGGAAGAGTTAAAGGCCAAGCTCAAAAATTATGAAGACGACACCAAGAAGTACGAAGACGATTTAAACCGGGTCCGCCAACAGTCGCGCGATGAAATCCACAAGATCCAACTGGATCATGACGAAAGGATTAAATCCCTTCAGGCGCGTTTGGAACCTTATGAATTGAATGCCATGAAGGCCTATGAAGAAGTTCGGGCGAAGGTGCGTAAAGAAGTGGAGGGGATGGAGAAAGAGTTAAAAGAGGCCCATCACCGGCTGGAACAGCTTTCGGAGGCGGACGTGAACCGACTCCAATTGATTGAAGAGCGCAACATGCTCAAGACCCAAATAGATCAAGTCCAGTCTGATTGGAAGCAAACCCAATGGACGTTGGAAAGCCAAATCAAAGCGCTTCAAGATGAATTGCGCGGCGAAAAAATAAAGGCGCAGCAAAATGAGGAAGGCCGCCTCACCACCGAACAAGAACTGAAACAACGGTTGGAAAGCCGAGCGTTTGACCAAGCGCTTCTGGAAGAGCGCCAAATGGAAATTGAACGCGGCAATAAGAATTTCGACACGCTGCGTAAAGCTTTTGAAACGCAGAAACTAAAGATGACCACCGCGTATAAAGAAATTGATGACATGAAGAAAATGCTGCAGGAACGGGGAATCAAGACGAATGAGGAATTCCAGTCTCAGCTTGAAGATAAATCACGGGAAGTGGAGCGTCTCCAGCAGACCATCCGGTCTTTAAAAGAAACGGCCGATAAGACGGATAATTACGAAACACTTTTCAAAGAAAAAGAGCGTGTGTTAAAGCTGATGATCGATGATAAAGACAACACGCTTAATGAATTTAAAAACCGCATCCACGCGTTAGAACGCCGGTTGGACGAAGGCAACAATGAGAAAGAGGCGGTCAAAGCCGAAGCGCGGAAAGAAATTGAAAAAGCGGTGCGGGCCAAAGACAATGAAATGACGGAAAGGATTGAAGCGCAGAAGAATGAACTCAGCCAATTTTTCCAACAAGAAATTGAGAAAGCCAAATTCCAAGCGGCCAAAGAAACCGCGGAGCGCGTGCGGGCCGAAGCGCCGCCCCTCACCGCCAATCCTGAATTCATCCGGCAGGAAGTGGAACGGGAATTTGAAGGAAAGATGCAGGAGCAAACCGCTGATCTTCAAGAAAAGGTCAAGCAAGCCAAAGAGGAATCTAAAAAAGATCTCGATAAATACAAATGGGAAACGGAAAGTTTGAAGGAAGAGTTGAAGCGGGCGCGTGAAGCCCGGAATCAAATTGAAAAAGAAGCCCAAGAACTTTTGCAACAAGCGGACGTCCATTACAAAACTCAAGTGGACCAGAAGATGTCCGAGATCAAAGAAAAAGCCGGAAAAAACAAGGGACTCTTTAGCGCGATTGGGAAAATTTTGGACACGCCTCTCATTGATTTCGGAAAAAAATCGGACGAGGAATAAGCCGTGATCGAATTGACGCGGTTGAATGGGACGAATTTTGTGTTGAACGCGGAGTTGATCGAGCAAATTGAAAGCACACCCGACACCGTAATCACGTTGACGACAGGAAACAATATCGTTGTGAAGGAGAGCCGAAAGGTGGTTGTCGAAAAAATTTTGGATTACCGGCGCGCGATAACGGTGGAACGCGCAGCCGGCTCATTGAAGGGGTAAGTCATGGATCTAGCAACAATAGTAGGAATCGTTTTCGGACTCGGAATGGTTTTTTTTACGATCTTTCATGCGGAGGGGATGAAAGGTTTCCTGCCTTTTATTAACGCGGAAGCCTTCCTTATCGTGATGGGAGGAACCGTTTGCGCGTTGCTGGTGAATTACCCGATTTCGCAGGTGATGAGTCTTTTCAAAGTTCTTAAAAAAGTCATGTCGAGTTACACGATCGACACTCAAGACATTGTGACGACCTTCGTTCGCTTGGCCAAGAAGGCTCGCACGGATGGATTCCTGGCGTTGGAAGAAGACGTGAAAGCCACCAAAGATGATTTTTTAAAACGCGGGGTCCAATTGGTGATCGACGGAGCTGATAAAGAATTTATTCAAAATATGATGGAAACCGAAATCGGCTTTATTCGGGAACGCCACAAAGTGGGACAGGAAATCTTCAACTCATTGGGAACCTACAGCCCGGCTTTTGGAATCATCGGGACCATTCTCGGCATGATCATGATGATGAGCTCGTTGGATGACGTGGCGCAAGTGCCGCGGCGCATGGCGCTTTGTCTGTCGGCCGCGTTTTTTGGATTGGGCGCCGGCTATATGATTTTTCTTCCCATGGCCGGAAAATTAAAACGCCGGTCGGAAGAAGAACTGTTGATTAAAGAAATCGTCATCAGAGGCGTTTTGCTTCTTCAGACGGGCGTGGCGCCTTCTTTGATGGAATCGAATTTGAAAGCTTATTTGGATCCTTCCACCCGCAGCTTGATCAAATCGGAATCCGGCACCGGTAAAGGAGCTTAAGTTTATGCCCCTCAAGGCGCCCAAAGGGTTTATCGACGAGACCGATCCCAAGGTCTGCCAGGTCGGCCATCCCGCTCCTGCTTGGATGGTGAATTACGCCGATTTGATGACCGAGTTGGTTTGCTTCTATTTGATCCTTTATGCGTTGTCGGCCGCCCTTTCCAAACCCATGCAAGAAGCCAAAAAAGAGGTGGAAGAAACCATGAAACAGTCCGAGGTGGCGGGCGATGTTAAGATGACCAAAGACGGTCTGGTGATCTCGCTTCAAGAGCAGGGTTTTTTTGTTTTCTTTAACAGCGGTTCAGCAGATCTCACCGACCAGATGAAAAAAGTATTGGACCAATTGGCGCCCACTTTTGCCAAGCTGGGCGATAAAAAACACGAGATGATCGTAGAAGGTCACACCGATGATATCCCGATCCGTTCCGCTCAATTTGCTTCCAATTGGGAGTTGTCTACTTCCCGGGCCATCAAAGTGGTCCAATATTTAATCAACACCCACCATTATCCGCCCACGCACATCGCCGCGATTGGTTATGGCGAAAATAAAAATTTACCCCGTTCTCCGGATGAAGACGTCGACGCTTGGCGTTCCAAAAATCGCCGCGTGGTCTTTGTCATCAAAAATCCGGAACCGGCCCCCCCTGAAGAAGCGGCCAACGAAAAATCCTCCGCCGACAAAAAACCCCACTAATATTTATCTACAATCTCAGCTCGCCCTCACGCGAGGTTCTACATCAACACACGGGAGTCTTAATTCATGATCGGTCAAGCAACAGCCTGGATTATGGGAATGATGCAAACGCATGGTCCCTTAACCGTTTTCCTCGGAGTCATTGTCGAATCTATTATCGTTCCGATTCCCTCTCCTCTTATTATTATGGGCGCAGGAGCCATTCTTATAGAGCCGGGCCTGCATTTTACGGACGCATTTTTTCCCATTTTGTGGAGAATCGTTCTTCCCGGCGCTCTGGCTTCCACGATCGGGGCTTATTTCACGTTCTTTATCACTTACTGGGGCGGTAAGCGTTCCATCGATCGATTCGGTCGGTTCCTCGGATTTTCCTGGGACGACATTGTGAAAATGGAGAAACATTTAATCCGCCGGGTCGGACTCATGATTTTTTTGCTTCGGGCTCTCCCGGTCGTGCCCCTCTCATTGATTTCAGCCGCCGCCGGTGTACTGCGTCTTCCCCTCGGTCAATTCACATTCTGGACTCTTGCAGGTTCCGTTCCTCGCTGCTTGATTCTGGGTTATTTGGGATATTTAACAAGGGAATCTTATGAGGGACTGGCGGGTCGACTTAATTCCTTTGAATCTCTTATTTCCGCAGGTATCGTGTTGGTGGCTTTTATTTTGATTATTTGGCTTCGGATAAGAATGAAAAAACAAGATGCAAACCTGCTTAAAATTTTTCTGATCACCCTCTTGGTTTCCGGTGGCGCTGGGGCGGGCCCGACGGACGTTAGAAATGAGTCTTCGTTAACGTTCCAACGGAAAGCAACCGCGTTTATTTGTTCGGGATTGGCCTCTCAAGAGGAAGGCCTGGCCAGAATTGAACTCTCTAAGGCGGAATTAAAAAAAGGAACCGCTTGTGCGCCCGGCGACTTCGACGGAAATGGGTATTTGGATTTTGCCTTGTTCAATGTCCCGAAAGCGAAAAACCAGGGGATCGTATTTTTCTACGAAAAAGAAAAGATCATGAACACGACGGATATTTTTATCGGGGGAACTGAGATCGGGTCCTCGTTTGATGAAAAGGCGGCCAAAACGGATCGGATTCAGGCGGATCAATATCTGGAATATAGTTATGACGCAGAATCCAACAGCTGGTTCGAAGAAATTCTTTCTTTTGACAACATGGGGAAAGGAGAGAAATAATCTAACGGACTGAGGTGAAACTGAATTCTTCTGATTTGGAATCCACGCCAATATCTATTGTATCGCCCGCCTTATAATCCCCCTTAAGAAGTTTCAAGGCCAGAACGTCCTGCAGTTCTCGTTGAATGGTTCTCCGCAAGGGACGAGCTCCGAATTCCGGATCGTATCCGTCTCGGGCTAATTTTTCCAATGCCTCTTTCCCGATTTTCATCGTGATATTTTTGGCCTGCAGTTTTTCTTCCAGATCTTTTAACTGGATCTTTACGATTTTCGCGATGTCCGACGGGATCAACTTATTGAAGACAATGATTTCATCAATCCGGTTGATGAGTTCGGGCCGGAAGAATTTTTTCAGGTCTCCTTGAATGGCTTTTTTGAGCTCGTCTTTGGACATCTTGCCCTCTTGAAAGCGCTGTGTCCCAATGTTCGAGGTCAGGATAATGATGGTGTTCTTGAAATTGGCGATGCGCCCCTGACCGTCTGTCAAACGTCCCTCTTCCAGGATTTGTAAGAGAATGTTGAATACATCCGGATGGGCTTTTTCAATTTCGTCGAAGAGAATGACCGCATAGGGACGCCGCCGAATGCGTTCGGTCAATTGCCCGCCTTCTTCAAATCCCACATAACCCGGAGGAGCGCCGATCAAACGGCTCACCGCGTGTTTCTCCATGTATTCGGACATGTCGATCCGGATCATGGCGTTTTCATCGTCGAACAAAAACCAGGCCAAAGTTTTGGCCAAATAGGTTTTTCCGACCCCCGTGGGGCCCATAAAAATAAATGACCCTTCGGGACGATTGGCATCAGAAAGCCCGGAGCGGGAGCGTCGAACCGCATTGGCGATCAGGCCGACGGCATCGTCTTGCCCCACAATTTTTTCTTTCAGACGGTCTTCCATATGGATCAGTTTTTGTAATTCACCTTCCATTAATTTGGTGACAGGAATGCCGGTCCATTTTGAAACCACTTCAGCGATGTCTTCTTCATCCACTTCCTCTTTCAACATCG
>CAZJOE010000037.1:0-9406 GCA_964547555.1 uncultured Elusimicrobia bacterium
CGCCCCGCGTTCCATCTTCTAAAAGGAGACCCCAACATTGAGACGTTTGAGCGCCCGCCAGAATAAACTCCGACGCGGCCGACTTCGCATGAACCACATCAGAAAGGATCGGATTCATTCCTAGAAAATAGAAATCGCAAAGGAACCCGCGCTCCTTCCCCTCCAAAAAATAAAAATGAATGTCCGCCGGAGGAAGATCAGCGGAAGGTCGCCCGGCGCGAATCAAAATTTTTCCCGGCGCGGAGATGGAAGGTATTTTGGCCTCCGGCAGCCAACAACAAAGGGAGCGTTTCTGACCCGCCCACGATTCAGCCATGGATAAAAAAATCGGCACCAACCCGACGCCTCCGGAAAATGGAGGTAAAAATCCGACGTGTATAGACATAACTAACTCCTGTGAACAATTTAGGAGGGGAATGGAAACGAAGGTTTACTTTGGAGAGGTTTTTTCGAGGGCTAAATCTTGGTTCAACGGCTCGTTTTTCTTCTTGTCCGCCGTGACGGCGACGTTATATTCGGTGGTTCTAATGATAAGGCTCATATTGGCTTCAATCGTGGAAAGCCATTTTTGAGCCGCATAAAGTCCTGCCAAAACCAGCGCCGCAAAAATCACCGTGATGGAAACGGAGGAAGGAATATTGGCGCGCAAAAATCCCAACTTCTGGGCCGGAAACATGACCTTGAAACATTTTAAGCAGCAATAGGCCTTGCGGGGATTTTTGGTGGCGCAATGAGGACAGAAAAGATGGTCGGGCTGTTCGGTTCTAGACATGAAACGTTTTCTCTTTTTCAACTTCTCACGATTTGCGACAGTTTTATCTTCCCAGTCCGGAAGGCTGCCGCATTTAAGGCTGAATGAAGACCCAGGGCCAGATGTGACTTTACGGAGGCCAGCATCAACCGGTTGGCCTGTTCCGGTGTGACTGAAAGTGTAACTAATATGAAATCGTTTGACAGTTCTTTCCACTCTATTTTTTCAGATGAATTGTTGGCCGGGTCCCACAAATTATTTTGTACGCCAATGACTTGAGAACGCGCCAAAATGGGAACACATTCCGGTTCTGACAACCCCGGTTGCATATCAAAAACGCCGTACACCGATACCCAATCTCCCGGGCGAACCAGCCCGGCGACCGACTGATCGGGACTGAGCCGCAAACTTAAGGCCACTTGGTCGGGAGGAATGGTCCAAGCCAAATTAAGAGACCCTCCCGTCTCGACCAATTTCGAACGAGTCATCTGCTCGCCCTTGAGAAGTCCAATCCTCGCCTTAAAAGAAGCTTTTCCTTTCAAGATTTTAAGCTCCTCCACATTTGAAAGGGCCGTCGGCTCAAGAAAAGCGATGGGCACATTCTTTGTTTCCACCATATCCATGGTAATTTCTTTTCCTGCAGGAATGTATTTTTTGGAAACAAGGACTGTATTGGTTTTATATCGGGCATTCAACCGATCTTCAGCGCGTTTTAGATAAATCCACGCCAAAACAGCCGTCACAATCCAAATAGAGACGGCGATTAAAATTTTCCTTCGATACGTGATGAATTTATTCATAAGGCTCCTTTTGTGAAACCACAACCTCTTCAATTAAAAATGGACCGGGAACTTGGGCGGTGACGCGGGTTTGAACCAAATTGTAAAAACGAACCGAATAAAAATCCGGTGGATGGAGGTCTATTTCCCACTGAATAGAATGGGGAAAATTTTTAATTTCGATTTTCTCTAACAGCAAAAGCCGTATGTCATCCGCCGATAAATTCGTAGAAGCTTGAAGGTCCGTCCCCAATTGAGCCATGTCCAAGGCCGTCCATTTCGCCAGGACCAGCCCACTGACGTATAAAATGCCGGTGAGGCCCAGCATCCACAGCCCGGTCCCCATCAAAAATTCCAGGAGCGCGTTTCCTTTATTATTCATACCGGACCTCGGTTCTAAAAAAAGGATACCGGAAGGGATCTACCTTTCCTGCCAAAACGGCCTCGTTCCAATTTCGCGGGAACCCGCCATTGCCATGGGCGCGTATAAAAGAGTGGTCGGGCAAAACGTCCCATTGTATTCGCGCTGTCACCGACTGCTGCATCGTCCCGAAAAAAGGATCAGACAAACGAACGGAATGGGTCCCTTCGCCTAATTTTTCTCCCAAGCGGCGGTCTTTATCCCACGTTCTTTGTAGCCAGAAATCTTCAGCCCATTCACGGGACCCGGAAGAATCTATGATCCATTGGCCTTGAGGAACGATGCCCAAATCAAAAACATCCGGATCATTTCTCGTGAGAAGACTTTTGTCGATCCCATTGGCTTGCGCGATCACTGTTCCGATGGATTTGATGCGGATTTTGTATCCCCACAAAGAATTTTTTAGCTGCGAAGAAATTTGCTCCACCATCGGCCAATTCGAAGCCTGTACTTCGACTCCATTTTGATCGGCGGCCCCCAGGAGGGGAGTCATGGCACCCCACCTTTCAACCAAGCGCTCCAAATCTTTAATTGTTATCCGGAGAGACGAAAGTACAGTTTGTTCGGCGATGCTGCGCGCTTTCTCCATCGTATATAGCGCCCGGCCCCAGCGGGCGATCATTAGGGTCCATAAAAATAAAACCGCCACCGCCGGGATGAAGAGGATTAAAACCGACCCTTTCTTATTCATAAAGAATTTGGAGTTTGGAGTTAACAGCGCGGAGCAAAATGGTTTCCCTGCCAAAAACATATTTAGCCAACGGAAACCGGAGAGGAACGCGCTTACTCAGCTCCAGCTGAACAATTCGAATGTTTCTGGGAGCGCGAATAGGAGAGCGAGATAACAGCGGAGGAAGGAGATGAAAGGTGAAACGAGAGTTTTCTTCACCGTCACTGGGAACCGTTTGCTTTGAGATAAATTGTAGAAGGTTGGAGCTACACTTTTTCTCAAGGGACAAACGGCCCAAGGAAAGACCGATGAGGTCCCAAGACCCCACCGCTAAAATAAAAAAGAAAGGAAACACCAAAGAAAATTCCACGAGCGCGTGGCCGTGTTTTAATTTTTTGTGATTCATCGACGAGACTCCACTGTCTTATTTGACACAGGAGGGGTGAAGGGGAGGCGGGGATACTAATTCTTTTTTTGGGTTGTTGTCAAAGGGCGGGTATTTTCACGGCGATCATATCCCCGTTGTTTTTTCTCGGCCCGGGCCAAAGCCTCTTTCACCAAAGCCTTGGACTTCGCGTTAAGATCGGCTTCACTGGTGGCCTGCAAGGAAATTAAGCCTGAGCCGATGGCGTTCGCCGTATCCGAATAAATATCGATATGGCCTTGGGTGTGGGTTTGAAGGGACGCGACCAAATCATTCCATGACTTAAATAGTTCTGGTTCGGGAGGTTTCATGGGATCCCAACGAGGCGCTGACACCGATGTCGTGGACCGGAGGATGAGAGAGGTCCATTTAAATTCGTTTCCCTCTTTTCCGATCTTTCCTTCCCAAAAACAATCAAATCGCAGATTGGCCGGATGGGCGTTCAAACCCACAGGACCGCTGGTCGGATAACCCGTGTAATTAACTGTTTCAAAAAAAACGATATTCTCTTTTTTTATTTCTTTCGTCTGAGACCCCTCCGTTATGTTGTTGACGGGAGAAGGCTGGGGCAACGGGGTTTTAGGAGTTTTTTTCACCGCGTCATTGAGGCCAAATGGAGGATGAGAAACGGGTTTGGGATCGCGAAGAATCGATTTGATTTCCGATTTATTCACGTGAAGGACCATGTGAGCCCCCAGATCAATGGTGATTTTCTCAGGCGTCTCATCCGTGATGGTTCCGTTTAAAATTTTCCCCTCTTTTAGCACCACTTGATCCGCGCGAACCAAGGGGACCGCAAGGAATAAAAGAACAAACCAAAAAGGCAGCAGTTTTTTATTACTCATCAAATTTCCTTTTATCAATCTCTCCAAATCTCAATTCCCCTCCAATATTAACCGTCCAACGAGACCGGCGATTGTTGTCGTTGAGCGCGTAGACGACGTCGGCCCGAATCAAGGAAGGATCAAAAGAACGCGATGGTGAAAATCGAAAACCAGCCCCGACATCGCTTCGAAACCCATTTCTAGAAATTTTCTGGTGCTCCTTCCACACGCCGCCCGTGTCCGCGAATACGGCCCAACCCAAGTTCACCAAATTGAGCCAGTCATACAACAGAATCCGGCGGTTCTCAAGCGTTATGATGATCTTTCGGTTCCCACTAAACTGCCGGACCGAATATCCTCGCAATCCATTTTCTCCTCCCAATAAAAGCTGTTTGTCTGGGGGTAGATTTATTCCGAAAGTTCCTTCTCCTCTCAATGAAACCACATTCTCATTCCACCAATTAAGAATGGTGTATTGACCGTTGGTTCGGACTCCAGAATCCACCAGCCGTCCGTTCTCATGACGTCCGCCAAACCGGAAATAGGAGGAGAAAAGATGATTGCCCCAAACCCGCCAATTTTTTTCCGCTTCCGCCCGTCCGACGACGCCATCCCGGGTGGAACCCAAAGATTCGAGCGAAGGCCCCACTCCCATTCGCATGTCCCATCCCCGATTAAAATCCTCATCACGGTCAAACGTGCGAATGCCCCTGATTTTCTCATATTGGTTTTGCTTGTATTGGTACGTCGCCAAAACCGCATTCACATTTCTGTCTTGAGGAGACGGCCGGGGAACCACCGATTCAAAATCAAAAAAATCATCTTCCCGTCCTTCGAAGGCGGTTCCTATTCGGTGGGCTCTTTCGGGAGCGTTTTCCAAAGCCCAAGAAACAAAAGCGCGCACGATCACACGATCATGGTTAAAGCTCGCGATTTCGTCTCCATTCTCAAATAACCGGTCTTCATCTTCCGTTTTTCGGACCGACGCTCCCACGGAGTGCTTCGTCAAAATGGATTTGTACGGTTTTTCCAGGCGGCCTTCCCAATCCCGGCCTTTTTGATCCTGCCCATAACCAAAAAAGCTTTCCCAAGCCGTTCCTAAAACGTGGGGATTCCCATAAGTAAATCCTTTCACAAACCGGTCAATGTTCTGTTTGGCAAAAGCTCCGAATGTGTGCCCATTTCCAAGAAAGTTACGTTCCAAAAAACCAATCTCGTAAAAATCTTTTCCCCCCGCGGTTCCATAGGAGGTCTGGACCGTGGTGGTCCACACGTCCGTGGTTTGAATTAAGACGTCCACCTTACCCTCGACCGGCTGCTGAGGTGAAATGGTCACGTACCGAAAAATCCGGCGGGTCCTAAGAATCCGCTCCGATTCTTTCAGTAAGTTTTCATCATAAATGTCTCCTTCTTTAAAAAGGATCTCCCCCCGAATAAAAGCGGGTTGGGTAATGACGTGGATCTTGTTGGCCCATGTGTAAGGAACGCGGTTGTAGGTGGGGTCGGAAAGGTCAAATACATTGTCGCTTTCAATTTTAATTTTTCCGACCTGAAGGGATGGTAAAGCGGCTTCAGAGGAACCGGCGGAACGAACAACGGATGGCAAAAAGAAGAATCCGAAGAGGAATAAGAAAAAAACCCTCAAAATCTTAAAGAGGGATGTGACGCGAGAGAAGGCGAAGCGCAGTGCTGGGATGTGGTTTTGCAATGAGCTGCTTTTTAGCTTCTTCAAAAAGACCCGTAAAGGAATTTTGTAATTCACTGAACCGGGTCAGGTATTTTTTCTCGGCCGAATAGAGCACGCAAGCCGGCGAAAAGGATTCCGACAGCGGCGAGGTATAAAGCCCAAACCAATCCACAAGTCCGGCTAATTTCTCGGACCTGTTTTCTTCCGGCTCAATGAGGGTGTTGATCACTTGAGATAGCTTGGTGGGATCGGCCAATGAGAAAAAGCTGAGGCTGGCGGTCGTGTCATCCCCTTTGCTGGCCATAAACAAACGCCACAGGTTGGAAAAAGACGGATCGCGAACCAGACTTTGCGGCTGCCAAAAAGGGACCCAATTAATGGACAGTTTAGAATCAAATGAGCCTTGCATGTGATAAACGCATCCTTGTCCACGAAGGAAAGTGGTGCGATCGGATTCACGAAGTTTTCCCCATCCTTCGTTTTTAATATTGCCCGGAAGAATTGCGAAAAAATGGGAGCCGGCAAACCGTTTGAGCGAGGAAAGAAATAAGCAATCAAACAAACTTTGTTGAGTTGAAACGGACCACAGTTCATTTAAAGTCCGCATTTCTTGTTCCAGCTGATGATCGTAACTCCACCACGGAAAAAGGGCCCGGTCCCTTAAGGCGGCCATCAGCCATATGTACATGTTTGGATTTTCAACGCTGTAATCCCGGCAGGTAAGTTGCGCAAGGTCTTTCGGATCCACCGTGGATCCGGGTTCAATTTGAGAATCGTTTAAGCGAATGATGTCTATTCCCATTGGCTATTCCTCACGGAATAACTTTAATCCGATTGTCATCAATTTGCCATCTTTAATGATGAAAATCACAAAAAAGACCCCTCGTAGAGCACGAGGGGCCTTTTAAATAACTGGGTATTAGCGGTTTTTAACGATCAGGAGCATCCGGACGTAGAACCACAAGCGTCGCATTTAAGACAGGTTCCATTTCGGACCATGGTGAATTGACCGCATTCCCGGCAAGGGTCGCCCTCATACCCTTTGAGGCGGGCTTCCCGCATTTTATTGACCAAACCATTTGAAGTTGTTTTAGCCGCTGTTACGGGAGGCGGGGTGGCCACCGCTTGGGCGGATCCTGAAGCGGAAGATCCACCGCTGCTCGACCCCACTCTTGTTTCAATGGGATGTGAAATATCGAGTTTGGGAACATTCGAATCGTGCTCCACTCGTTTGGAACGAGGGGCTTTGAAATCAAACGGAGACGGTTGGATGAAAGGAACAATCCGCTCCGACATCACTTCTTCAGATTCAAATTCTTCGGGTTTGGACACCGCATCAATGCCTGTATCCTCCAATTGAACTTGAGCCAAATCGTGCCGGTCCAAATAGGTAATGGCCAGTTCACGGAAGATGTAGTCAATGATGGACGTCGACATTTTAATCCGGGGATTTCCCGCTACCATTCCATTGGGCTCGAACCGAGTGAACACGAAAGCTTCCACGAATTCTTCAAGCGGCACACCATGCTGAAGACCCAAGGACACGGCGATGGCAAAGCAGTTCATGAGACTTCTGAACGCGGCGCCTTCTTTGTGCATGTCGAGGAACAATTCTCCAACGGTGCCATCGGCATATTCGCCGGTCCGCAGATAAATGGTGTGTCCGCCGATCTTGGCTTTTTGGGTATAGCCGGCGCGGCGGTCGGGAAGGCGGCGTCTCTTGGCGATGTAACGGTGGACCAATCGTTCGGCCATTTGAAGCGGCGATGGCGCACTCGTATCCGCCGTCAAAGCTTCTCCTTCCAATATATCGGAAGACGTGTTGAGCGGTTGGCTCAGTTTAGAACCATCACGATAAATGGCGTTCGCTTTGGTCATGAGGCGCCACGATTCGAAGTAGGCCTTCTTAATATCTTCGACGGTTGCTTCCATCGGGAAGTTGATGGTTTTGGAAATCGCGCCTGAGATGAACGGCTGGGCGGCCCCCATCATGTGAATGTGGGCCATGGGATCAATGAAGCGTTTGCCTTTGGTCCCGCATTTGTTGGCACAATCGAAAACCGCCAGATGTTCGTCTTTCAAACCGGGCGCGCCTTCCAACATCATGGTCCCGCAGACATAAGCGTTGGCTTCGTTGATTTGATCGGTGGTGAAACCCAAGAACTTCAGAATGCTGAAGTTCCAATCACTCAACTGGGCCGAAGAGATTTTAAGCACCTGCTGGCAAAAATCTTCGCCGAGCGTGTATTTATTAAAGACGAAACTGATATCGAATGTCTGGGGAAGCCCGTTTTCAATTTTATTGAGGATCTCGTCGGTAAATCCTTTTTCCTTCAAGGTTTCGGCGTTGACGTGCGGACAATTCCTCAATGTTCCGGCGCCACGGCAATATTGAATGATGGCGTCCACCTGAGCATTCGTGTATCCCAATTTCGTCAAGGCTGGAGGAACGGAATTGTTGATGATCTTGAAATATCCGCCGCCCGCGAGTTTCTTAAATTTAACCAGCGCGAAGTCAGGTTCAATGCCGGTGGTGTCGCAGTCCATCACAAGACCAATGGTCCCGGTCGGGGCGATCACGGTCACTTGAGCATTTCTATATCCATACGCTTCACCCAAAGCCAAGGCTCTGTCGGCGTCTTGCTGCGACGCGGCCAATAAGTCGGCCGGACAATATTTGGGATTGATTCCAATCGGCGTGATGGTGAGACCTTCGTATTCTTCAACCGGCGCGTTGTAGGCAGCGCGGCGGTGATTGCGAATCACGCGCAACATAGGTTCTTCATTGGCGAAGTACCGAGGGAAAGGCCCTTTCACATGGGCCATTTCGGCCGACGTTGCGTAAGAAGTGAAATGCATGATGGCCGTCAAAGCAGCGCCGATGGCGAGCGCTTCGTTGGAATCATAAGGAATGCCGTTCACCATCAGATAAGCGCCCAGATTCGCGTAACCCAAGCCGAGGGTGCGGTAGTCGTAGGATTTTTGAGCGATGGCTTCACTGGGAAACTGCGCCATGAGCACACTGATCTCCAGCGTAATGGTCCACAGCCGTGAGGCATGGCGATAACCGGCAATATCAAATTTCCCCGTTTCAAGATCATGGAATTTCATGAGGTTCATCGACGATAAGTTGCAAGCGGTATCGTCCAAGAACATGTACTCCGAACAATTATGAACGGTAAGGCCGTTTGCTACAAAGTGATGCGTTTTGGGTTCGGTTAAATCAAAGACGTCGGCGGTTCCACAAGGAGTAAGAGAATCAACTGAATCCGTCATCACATCAGAATAGACACTAACAGTTCGATTGAGTTCGGCTAACTTTCCATTCTTGAAAGAATCTACCATGAAGCCGATTTCTTTTTGGAAAAGAACACGAGACGATCGCGACACGCGAAGCGAATGCATCTGTTGAACAGGATATTCTTTAACGCCACCCTTCCCATCAGGCATAAGAGTGACCAATGGACCCACGCGTCGGTTTTCATAAATTTTGGCTTTAATGCCGAAACCAAGAAGCATGAGCTGTACTTGCTGAAGAAGTTCAAGAGAGACGCTGTCCAAAGAAACGTACTGACTCTTCTCTCCATAATTAGCCACAGTGCCATCAGCGGTGAACAATCCTCTTAAGAGGGCCGCTTGACTGGCCTTAGAAAGTGAGAAAACCTCATCGGTAAACTTCTTGCCGATTGATTCTCGATTGAGAACAGCATAAAGTTCAGCCACTTCTAAAATCTCCGGGGAACAGGTGGCCACGCGAGACGACGTTCCGCCCGAATGCACCCGTCCAAATCGATTGGGTTTAAGTTGATTAATAACGTTTTGGGCGGCTTCTAAAACAGACTTCTCGCTC
>CAZJOE010000038.1:0-9323 GCA_964547555.1 uncultured Elusimicrobia bacterium
GTTCCTCAAATTGAAGTGTCGTTCGACATCGATGCCAACGGTATCTTGAACGTGAACGCCAAGGACTTGGCGACGGGCAAGACCCACAACATCACGGTCACGGCTTCAACGAAGATGAACAAAGAGGACGTGGAAAAAGCCGTCAAAGAAGCGGAGAAGTTTGCCGAAGACGACAAGAAAATTAAAGAAAAGATCGAAGTCCGGAATGAAGCGGACAGTGTGGTCTACAGCGTGGAAAACATGCTGAAAGAAGCGGGCGATAAAGTCTCCAAAGAAGAAAAAGAGACCATTGAGAAAGCCGCCGCGGAAGTGAAAGAAGCGCTTAAAGGGGAAGACCTGGAAAAAATCCGGACCTCCAAAGAAGCGTTGCTTAAATCCTCCCACAAGTTGGCGGAGCAGATGTACAAAGCGGCCGCTGAAAAACAAAAAGGCGCTTCCGGTGAAGGCGCGGCGAATGCCGCTCCTGAAGGGGAAAGTGGCCCAGGAAACGGGAAGCCCAACGGCAAGAACGGCGACAATGTGATGGACGCTGAAATTGTGGAAGAAGGGAAATAAGCGAACACCCAATGTCCAAACGGGACTATTACGAAATCTTGGGCGTCGCGAAAAACGCGACGCCCGAGGAATTAAAAGCCGCTTACCGAAAACAGGCCATCAAGTATCACCCTGATAAAAATCAGGGGAATAAAGAGGCCGAAGAAAAATTCAAAGAAATCAACGAAGCCTACAGCGTCGTTAGCGACGGTGAAAAACGAAAGATGTACGACCAATTCGGCCACGCCGGAGTTCAAAGCGGTGCGGGTGGTCAACCTGGAGGCCAGGGTGGTTTCGGAAACTTCGATTTTGGAAACCTCGGCGATATCTTTGGCGATATTTTTCAAGATGCGTTTAGCGGGGGTGGTGGAGGCGGTCGTCAAAGAAGCGGCGGCCAAGCTGGCCGCGATCTTCGTGTCGATAAGGATGTCACCTTAAACGATGTCCTCACGGGCGTCGATGTTTCGTTGGATGTTCCCAACCGGGTCGCTTGCGATACATGTCAAGGTTCCGGCGCCAAAGCGGGATCCTCTCCTAAAAAATGTCCCACCTGCCAAGGTCGCGGACAAGTCCGCGTTTCCCAAGGATTTTTTACCATGACTCAAACCTGCAGCCGGTGTCGCGGGTTTGGAGATATTATTGAAAACCCCTGCACAACCTGCAGAGGAACCGGACGCGTTGAAAGAAATCGCAACGTTAAAGTAAGAATTCCACCCGGCGTTGACGACGGAACGACCCTTCGTGTTTCGGGCGCCGGTGAAGCCGGCGAAAGAGGCGGACCTCCCGGAGATCTTTATGTGGTGGTGCGCGTGGTGAAAGATCGCCGTTTTGAACGCGATGGCGCCAATCTTCTAGCGGACCTTACCATTACATTCCCTTTGGCCGCCTTGGGGGGAGAGGTCAATGTTCCTTCCTTAGACGGACCCGTTCGCTTAAAAATTCCCGCAGGGACTCAACCGGGGGTTCATTTCCGCGTTACAGGCCACGGTCTTCCCCACTTGCGTTCTAAATCGCGCGGCGATCTCTATGTTCGCATCCAAGTGAATGTGCCCAAGAAAATTTCCAAAGAAGAAAAGAAAATCCTTCAGGACCTCGCTGCCAAATGGGGAGAGACGAATATCGATAAAGATGAGAATGTCTTTAAGAAGGTTTTCGGTTCCTAATGCCGCAGGTTTTCGTTTCTCCTGAAGACATCTCCAAGGACTCCTTCGTTGTTCGAGGGAAAGAAGCCCATCACCTCAGTCGCGTTCTCCGCAAAAAAATCGGAGATGAAATCGAATTCTTTGACGGCCGCGGCAAACAATTCATCGGCAAGCTCACCAAAATAAATCCCACGGAAGTTCACGGATCCATTCTTAAAAACAAAGATCGCTCCGCTCAGGCGCATACCGTTGTCCTGTATCAGGGCCTTCCCCGCGGAGCAAAATTCGATTTCGTTATTGAGAAGGCCACGGAACTCGGAGCAGACATCATCGTTCCATTCCTAAGCAAAAAAAATCCCGTCGAAATCTCCGCGGAAAAAATGGCCACGAAAGTCCCACGCTGGGAACGCGTCGCCAAAGCAGCCGCGAAACAATGCAATCGTTCCGGCGTGCCGGTGGTTGAAGCGCCGCGATCTTTAAAAGATCTTGAACCGCATTTAAAGAATGGCCTGTCGGTGTTCTTATGGGAAAATGAAAAGGTCCTGCCGCTAAAACGAATCCTCCGCGTCGCCGCCGCCTCTCACGAACGCATCAACATCATCATCGGCCCCGAATCCGGCTTCACCCCCGACGAAGCCACCTTCCTCCAATCCACCGGCGCCTTCCCCGTCACCCTAGGAAAACGAATCCTCCGCACCGAAACTGCGGGCTTAGCCGCCCTCGCGATTCTTAATTATGAGCTCGATTTGTTTTGAGTTAAATAACTCTAATGAGAACTCTCGGTAATATTCTGTGGCATTTCCCACTCTTCGGCTTTGTGACCGCAAGCATAGTTTACGTGCTAGGTCTGATCTTAACTGCCACCGTGATCGCATTGCCAATTGGATTTGGCCTCATTGAGTTGGGAAAGTTCCTGTTCGCACCTTTTAGCCACACCATGATTAACAGGTCCCAACTTAACCTCGAGCAGAGCAAGCTTTGGAAGACTTATTCCACCCTCATTATGATCGTCTATTTTCCGTTTGGGATCGTGCTTTTCTTCCTTGCCGTGGTGCAAGTGCTTGCCCTTTTCACTTCCATCATCGGAATTCCGGTTGCTATCGTGGTTGCGAAGTCCATTGGGACACTCTTTAATCCGGTTAACAAGATGTGCGTCCATTGGACAATCCTCGATGAACTCAATCGTCGGAACGCCCAAATCGAGATCGAAACCATCGGTGCCGGTTCTTAAAGGGACACCTTTCAATAAGAGATATGAAGATCAATCCATTTAACTTTTCAATAACTGTCCCCTTGAGAACCGGTACCAATTCCACAGTACCAATTCAATGTTAGGTGCTTAAGTCATGCAAATTTTACAGTTAAGTAAGCCAGAAGATTTTAAGAAGCATATCCTTTTTAATTTCCGTGAATCCGATCCTTTTGCCGATTTTGAAAAAATGTTCCCAGATCAAGTGGAGCAGTATGCTGATGAATTGTCCTGGTTGTACTCCACGCTCAGTGGCGTGATAAATCACGACAAGGAGCATATTCCCGACCCTCAATATCATTCATCATTAATTGCATGGAATTGCTGTAACACAATTACTGCAGCGATTGAGGTTTTTGGGCGCGGGCATGTAATGGAATCAATAACCCTCCTGCGCTATGTAGTGGAATCCTTGTGTGTTGTTTTTCATATTTCCGAACAACCCAAAGTTTACGATGCAGTCAAGGCGAATACTCATCAATATCACCGGTCAATTAAAGCGACAAAAAAAGTTATTACTCCGGTGGGCGCACTATGGGGAATGTTTAGCGACAGATTTAATCATTTCAACATTATGTCTACAGTTCCTGCTCCAACCATGGATGAATCGGGCCATGCGAGCGGCTTAATTATTGGCGGGGGATTTGAAATTAAGCGAAAGGCAGATTATGCCGTGTTAATGGGATTGATCGATTTTGTGCTGATGATCGCTCGTGATATCGTAGAAATATCCTTTCATGATTATGTGAAGGATTTTAAATTCTGGAGAAAAGAAGGGAATGCAATTCGGTCCCATTGGTCTCAGGCAGCAATTGATAAAAAGGATTCGCTCATAAAGAAAATAATTAAAAATCTTGGCGAGCTTAAAATTAACCGGCAGGCGCGTAGTGGGTGAAGGCCGATGTTCCCCGCCGCCAAGCATAGGTAAACGCGGTTGGCCTTGCCCTTTTATGTTAGTCCTCGCGGGGCAAAATGGCTGAAGATTCGTTGAATAAACTCGCGGATCAAAACGAAATGTCAGCGTACTGGATGTTTAAAAAATCGCTGGGGTTAGAAGTCCAGAAACTGGACAATAACCAGACTGGCAAGCGCCCAGATTTTTATGTATTTCGTGAAAATGAAAAAGACGGTTTTATTTGCGAGGTTAAATCTATATTAAGTGCAGGTGCTGGAATTTCCATTTTAAAAACCGAAGGGTTACCCTCCAGTGATCCGTTTCAATATGATCCTTGGCCTAAGTTTTGGTCAGTGCTTTCTGATGCCATCGCCCAATATCGAGAGTTGGTGGCCTCTACCCCTTCATTCCGTAATTTTCCTTTTGTGATAGGTCTATTCTTTGAGTTTTATGCAGATATATGGTCTCGCATCCCGCGCGACTTGAAGGAATATCCTCTTGTTAGTGCTTTAATTCGCATTGAACGTTCCCGTGAGCAATCAAGTTTATTTGAAACTATGTCAGCTGCAGAACTCAGGGATATTATTGAAGGTAGAAGTACTGTTTCTATTCATCCTGATACCAAAAAATGGGCGGTTCTTCGCAATTCGTCTGCAAGCAATCCGATTTCGTTAAAGTGGTTTGGCCAATGTTTCGAAGAGTAAATGGTTGAGCGGCCGGGGAGATAGAATGGCTAAGCAAATTTATTTTACTGCTCTATGTGGCGCGTTTTTCTTTATTTGTGGTATGGGATGGCTTACCTATGTGAACCGTAGTAATTGGACAATCGTAACAGTATTCTTAGCGGTGTTGGGAGCTACGGTCGTGATGTTCATTGCTCCCATTTTCCTTCTTAAATCATCTGAAGTTCATCTAAGTTGTCCCACTTCTATCATCGTAGATAGGACAACAGGTTTCCCCGTCTCATACTTTGCTGAGAATCACGCAATGGCTGAAATGATCCAGCGGGCAACTTACGAAGAGGAGAAAGGAAAACCAGGAAGAATGATCCCTCGGAGTGTAGATCTATCGTCTCCTGATAAGAGATTCGATTATTACATCGAATTAATTCAGTATCAGCTTCTACAGCAGAGCTATGTTGCATTGAGATCGAGCAACCGTATTAGCGCAGGCGTCACTCCTGCTGGATCGGACGTAAAAAATGAAACATTTGAATTCTTTAGACCCAAAGAGTTTGATGAAATCCCCGGTGCAAAAATAGCTGAAGCAATCGATTCAAATAGGTTTTTTGGAGCATGGGAACGAAGATGGTGGCTAGATAAACGGATTTCTTTGCCTGTACCAAAAGATACGATCTTCAAAGCCCAGGGCAAGAATGCGATAGCATTTTACAAGCCAAACCATTTCAAGATTACTATGTCGATTGAACCTCAAGGTTCTATGACTGGCTGTCCCGCACACCTTCAAAAATTTATTCAAAACGGTAATGTCGATACCATTGCATATGTCATCAACTGTCATGGTATCTTTGAAAAGTTCGCTTCATTTAATCCGGAGACTGAGGACAATAAGAAATGGGCGCAAGTACTCTTTTCTAGGATTAAGGGTGACTTGGCGGACCAAAATTGAAGGTCAACAGGGGAAATAAGGAAAATGAATCCCATGGCGGAGCTAATTTTTATTTCAGAGATCGTAAAGCAGGCGAAGATTGCAAATCGGGCTGCAGAGCGTCTCAAGGCCACCACAGATCACTTCGACGAAATCGAAGTTTGGTGCTCAATTCAATCAATTCTCGTCGCCGCCGGAAATGTCTCCAAGATCCTCTGGCCACCGCGAAAGTCTTCTACCGCGCGAGGCAATGCATTACGGACGTTACTTGGTGTTGATGACAGGAGTCCACTTTGTGATCGCAAATTCCGAGATCATTTCGAGCACTATGACGAACGAATCGAAGGCTGGTTTGAGAACAATCATTCTGCCGTATATATGGACTCAAGTATCGATTCTTTCGGTTCGATCTGGGGAGGTAATCCTTCCAATCGTCATCGTTCTTACAATCCTTTGACGCAAACCCTGACATTTCGCGGCGAATCGGTGGATATAGCGTCGCTGCTGCATGCGTTGGAAGAGATTCGGAATAATTGTCGACCCCTTGCGCTGTTGTAATTGCCAACGGTACCGGTTCTTAAGGGGACACCTTTGGTTAAAAGATGTAGCTCTATGAACCGGTCCTGAAGATCAACTGCCCAGAGATTTGCTATGAAGCGAGATCACTTTACGAGGAGAATATTAGGAAACGGTACCAGTTCTTAAAGGGTCACCTTTCGAGTAGAATACCTGCCTTATGAAAATCTGGTCTTACACCTTTGGCTGTAAAGTCAATCAATACGAAACTGAACTACTTCGGCACCGTCTGACGGGTCCGTCGGATAAAGCGGTTAACAATTTAAAAGAAGCGGACCTCTGTCTTATAAATACCTGCAGCGTTACAGCTTTCGCCGATAAAGAAGCCCGCCAAATGATCCGCCGCGTCTTAAGAGAAAACTCTCGAGCTAGAACTATTGTGACCGGATGTTACGCTACTCGCGCCCCCAAAGAAGTCCAAGCTATTTCCAGCCGCATCGAACTTTATACCAACGCCGAAAAAGATGAACTTCCCAGCTGCGTCGGTTATGAAGTCGCTGATAAGCCTCTCGGCATTCATCAATTCGCTGGCCGCACACGCGCATTTTTAAAAATCCAGGATGGCTGCAAAGCTCCGTGCAATTACTGCATTATTCCGACGGTGCGGCCCACGATGTGGAGCAAACCCGTTGAACACGTGATGGCTGAAGCTCAAGCGCTCTTAGCGAATGGATATCAAGAGTTGGTTCTGACGGGAATCAGACTTGGTTTATATCGCGGCACAGCCGCGCCGTCATCCCCGAATGTCTTAGTCGGGGATCCAGAAAAACAGGTTGAGGACTGGATTCCCGTCCGCCACAGGACGGATTCGCCGGGGCGAACCTCCGCGGGAATGACGAAGAAACAAACCAAATTGGATTTGGTTGAGTTGCTTGAAAAAATGGTAGCACTCCCGCAAAAATTTCGCATCCGGCTTTCCAGTTTAGAAGTCACAGAAGTAACCGATCGCCTCATTCAATTTGTCGCCAACAATCCAAAAATCTGCCGCCATTTTCATATTCCGATGCAGTCCGGTGATACGGAAGTTCTTAAGTCCATGCAGCGCTGGTACGATGCCGATTTCTACAAAAGCAGAATCACCGCCGTCCGCAGTATCCTTCCCGATTGTGGATTGACTGCGGATGTCATGGTAGGGTATCCCACCGAAACGGACCAGCAATTCCAAAATACCTTTGAATTAAGTAAAGGGATGGAGCTGAGCGGCCTTCACGTTTTTAGATTTTCCGGAAGAGAAGGAACCAAGGCTGCGGGTTTAAAACCGCTTGATCCTCAATTAATTATCAGAAGAGCTGCCGCTTTGGGACAGCTTGATAAATCTCTTCGCCGCCTGTTCTACGATCAATTTGAAGGGCAGAGGCGTGAGGTTTTGCCCGAGCCCAGCGGCGAAGGTTGGACTGACAATTACATCCGCATTGAAGTGCCGTTGTCCGATGTTTCTAAGGGTCTTCATGTCGCTCCGGTCCAAAGCCGGGATTATTCAAAAGAACTCACCCATGGATGACTGTATTTTTTGTAAAATCGCGGCCGGTAAAATCGGCGCCGATGTGGTTTATCAGGATGATCAGGTTGTAGCGTTTCGTGACTTGAATCCTCAGGCTCCTACCCATATTCTCATCATTCCCAAGAAACATATTGATCGCGTATCCTCAATTAAAGAGGAAGACATTCCTCTGGTGGGGACTATTCATCGGACCATTCAGTTGGTTGCCAGAAAAGAAAAAATAGATGAATCGGGGTTTCGCGTTGTGATCAACGATGGAGTGGATGGGGGACAGTCGGTGTCGCATCTACATTTTCACGTTTTGGGTGGCCGCTCCATGAAGTGGCCTCCAGGATAATTTCTAAAAAAAGGGTGGTGTTTAACGAGTGGTACTAATCAAAGTCCGAGAGGGCGAAACCATTGAAGAAGCTCTTCGCAGATTCAAACGCGAATGCGAGCGCAATGGAATCATGCAGGAGATTAAAAGGCGCGAGTATTTTGAATCACCCTCCGCCCGCAGAAAGCGTAAAGCAGCAGAAGCCCGTCGCAAGCTGAAACGGCGTGCGATGCGTCAAAGAAGGCGGCAGTAAGCCCCTCCTATCTTCATTCCCATACAACCTAACAAAAGAGTCCATCGCCTTTTAATTAAGCCGGTCGTTCTTTTGTTATCAGAGGAAGGTCATGTACAGTCGTGAGGAGATAGAAAAGGTTCGCGCCGCGGTTGATATCGTGGAAGTGGTCCGAGAGTATGTTCCGTCGCTTAACGTGACGGGGCGATCAGCCAAAGGACTTTGTCCGTTCCATGGGGAGAAGACCCCTTCGTTCCATTTGCAACCGGAAAAGGGATTCTTCAAATGTTTTGGCTGTGGTGAAGCTGGCGATGTGATCGCCTTTATCTCAAAGATTGAGCAAGTCTCTTTTACGGAAGCGTTGGAACGGTTGGCCTCTCAAGCGGGCTTGGTTCTTAAAAAAGAACGAGTCAGCTCTGATAAGGTTGAGCCCGAGGGAATACGGGAGAAGCTGTATAGAATTCTTGAAACCGCCAAGAATTTTTACGCAGAACAGCTTCGTGACGAAAAAAATGGAGAAGCGGCCCGCGCGTATCTTAAAGAACGCGAGATACGCGAAGAAACGGTCCGCGATTTTCAGCTGGGGTTTTCACCCACATCCGGCGAAAGCATTATTGAAGTTCTGGTGAGAAAGAATTTCTCGATCGAGCTTTGCCAGCAAGCAGGCCTCGCGGTTCGATCGGCGGCGGGCCGGTTTTACGACCCGCTTTTTGGAAGACTGATTTTTCCGATCTTTGACAGTTTTGGACACACGGTGGGATTTGGGGGACGAACCCTCCCCAATCTTCGACGGAACATCCCTGGACTCAGCGATGTTGAAAAAGATGATGGACCGAAGTACATCAACTCCCCCGAGACGCCGGTTTTTTCCAAAGGGAAACTCCTTTACGGCCTTTCTCAAGGAAAATCAGCGATTTTGAGTTCACGTCGCGCGGTTCTTTTGGAAGGTTACATGGACGTGGTGGGGCTTCATCAAGGTGGATTTAAGGCCGCCGTGGCCACATTGGGAACTGCGCTAACTCGAGATCACGCCAAACTTTTAAAGCGATATGCCGATGAAGCGGTGGCATTTTTCGATGCGGACGCAGCGGGACGAAAAGCGACGGTGCGAGGATTGGAACCATTGTTGTTGGAATCAATTTTCCCTCGCGTTGTGATGACGACGGAAACCAAAGACCCAGACGAGCTGTTGCTTGAGAAAGGGCCGGACTATTTTGAAGATCTTTTAAAGAAAGCACCCGACTTTGTCGAATACTTGGTGAAGATGTCA
>CAZJOE010000039.1:0-9289 GCA_964547555.1 uncultured Elusimicrobia bacterium
CTCGCAAGAGAGCGGGCAAAACAGCTTTTCGGTGCGGAACATGTCAATGTTCAGGCGCATTCGGGGACCCAGGCGAACATTGCGGTCCTGATGACCTTCTTAAAACCAGGCGACACCATCATGGGGCTTCAATTGGCCCACGGCGGACATCTGTCTCACGGTCATCCTCTGAATTTTTCCGGGAAATATTTCAATGTGGTTGGTTTCGGGGTGTCCGAAAAATCAGAACTGATCGATTACGATGAAGTGGCGAAATTGGTCTTGCAGTCCAAACCGAAACTCATGGTGATCGGCGCCTCCGCTTATTCGCGGGAGTTCGATTGGGCCCGGTTGCGAAAAATCGCTGACAGCGTCGGATCTTTGCTCATGGCGGACATCGCTCATTATGCCGGTCTCGTTGTCGC
Organism: uncultured Elusimicrobia bacterium; assembly: GCA_964547555.1. Classification (GTDB taxonomy): domain Bacteria; phylum Elusimicrobiota; class Elusimicrobia; order F11; family F11; genus CAZJOE01. The sequence continues at coordinate 405 of CAZJOE010000039.1, forward strand.
TGGTTTGTATCCGTCCCCTGTTCCTTACGCCGATGTTGTGACGTCCACGACTCACAAAACCCTGCGTGGCCCGCGTGGTGGAATTATTTTGTGCAAAGCCAAATACGCGGCCGACATCGACCGATCTATTTTCCCGGGCGGTCAAGGCGGTCCTTTGATGCACGTGATTGCGGCCAAAGCCGTGGCGTTTGGGGAAGCGCTCAAACCTGCTTTCAAAAGCTATCAGAAGCAAGTGAAAGAAAATGCGGCCGCGCTGGCATCTTTTCTGGGAGACCAAGGTTTTCGAATTGTGACCGGCGGAACGGATTGCCACATGTTCTTGATGGATCTTCGCGCCAAAAATTTGACCGGCAAAGAAGCCGAGATGGCTTTGGGCAAAGCCGGAATCACGGTCAACAAAAACACCATTCCCTTTGATCCACAAAAACCGTTCATTGCCTCCGGTATCCGTATCGGCTCTCCAGCCGTCACCGCCCGAGGCATGAAGAAGCCGGAAATGAAAAAGATTGCCGGTTGGATTGCGGCGGCTTTGGAACAGAAAGACAACAACGCGGGTTTATCGAAAATTCATGCCGAGATTAAAAAATTCTGCGCGAAATTTCCCATCTACAAATCACACTTCAAATGACGTCTAACGCTGGAACGGCGTGCTGAACCTCTACCTTATTACACTGGCAGGTTCTTTGGCCGTGTCCCTGTTGGCCACGCCGCTCAGTATTTGGTTGGCCCGGAAGTTCGGCGCCCTCGATCCGTTAGATCCTCGAAAAATTCACCTCATTGAAAAACCCCGCTGGGGCGGCATTGGAATTGTGGCCGGATTTTTCTCCGGTCTTCTCCTCCTCATGATGATTTCTCCCCGTTTTGGAAAGCTTCTCACGTTTAGCCAAGGCATTGTTCGCGATAAGAAAGTAATTTTCACGTTAAACTTGGGCGAACAATTGGCTGGAATTCTTTTCGGTGTGTTGGTTTTATTCGTTATGGGTCTTGTTGATGACCGGCGGCCGATCAAACCCGGCATGAAATTTCTTATTCAAATTATTGCGGCTTACATCGCCATGACCTATGGCGTTCGCATTTATGGTCTTTCGGTGCCGGGGATGGAAGCGTACTCGCACTTTCCCCTGTGGCTGATGCAGATGATAACGGTCCTTTGGCTGGTCGGCACCACCAACGCGGTTAATCTCATTGACGGGCTGGATGGTTTGGCTGCGGGTGTGGTGGCGATTGTGGCGGGATCTTTTTTGGCGGTGGCCTTGGTTCAAGAGAAAGGTTTAAGTTTGTTTTATGTGCAGCAAATTAAATTGGCGGGCATCATCGCGGCAGCGTTGTGCGGAGGCACGCTTGGGTTTTTGGTTTACAATTTTTATCCGTCCCGTTTGTTTATGGGAGACAGCGGTTCTTTGAGCATCGGATTTTTAGTCGGATGTATCGCGGTCATCGGGGCTTTTAAAACAACCACTCTGGCCGTTTTTCTCGTGCCATTTTTTCTCGTGGCCATTCCGATGATGGATATGACCATCGCGTTTGGGCGAAGGCTTTGGCGTAAACAGAATCCCTTCGCGGCGGACCGCGGGCATTTTCATCACCGGCTTTTGGACGCCGGATGGACCCAGCGAGAAGTGGTTTTGTTGGTCTATGTTTTGACGCTCGTACTTTCTTTGCTCAGTTTAATGACGGTTGTGATAAAACCTCTCAAATGAAGAAAACCAAAATTCTTTTCTTTTTCGGAACCCGGCCTGAAGCCATTAAAATGGCTCCGGTTATTAAAGAACTTGAAAAAGAAAAGCGCTTTCAGGTTGTCGTGGCGGTCAGCGCTCAACATCGGGACATGCTCGACCAGGTTTTGAAACTATTTAAAATTTCGAGTTCGATCGACCTTAATTTGATGCGCAAGGGCCAATCTCTTTTCGACATCACCACTGACGTTCTTCTGAAATTTGAAAAAGTGCTCGACCAAGTTCGCCCGGATTTGGTGTTGGTCCATGGAGATACCACGACAACCATGGCCGGTTCCTTGGCCGCCTTTTATAAAAAAATACCGGTGGGCCATGTGGAAGCCGGTCTTCGGACTCGAAACAAGTACCAGCCCTTTCCGGAAGAAATTAACCGCCGCGTCACGGATTCTTTGGCGAGCCTTTATTTCGCCCCCACTGAGGGAGCAAAAAATCATCTGGTGGCTGAACGTTTGGATCCCAAAGCGATTTTTGTGACAGGGAACACCGTCATTGATGCGCTTTTGGAAACCGCTCGAAAAAATGTTGCTTATCATTCTAAAGAGTTGGAACGGGTTTTAAAAAGGGTCGGAAAAAATCCTCTCATTCTTATGACCGCGCATCGAAGGGAAAACTTTGGCGATCCTTTCCAATCTATTTTGGCGGCCGTGCGGTCCTTAAGCATTGAATTTCCTTTCCATCATTGGGTTTATCCAGTTCATCCCAATCCCAATGTCGTGGGTCCGGCCCGGAAAGTTTTGGGAGGGCTTTCCAATATTCACTTAATCTCACCGGTGGATTATTCCGAAATGGTTCACTTGATGAAGAAAGCAGTTTTGGTTGTCACGGATTCCGGGGGACTCCAAGAAGAAGCTCCTTCCCTCGGTAAACCCGTTCTTGTTTTGCGGGATGTGACGGAACGACCCGAAGCGGTACGCGCCGGAACGGTGAAGCTGGTGGGGACCCATCGCGCTAAAATAGAACGAGAGGTATCCAGGCTTTTAACGGACTCGGCTGCTTATAAAAAAATGTCCAATGCTGTTAACCCTTATGGGGATGGCAAAGCCTCCCAACGAATCCGACAAGCGATCCTGTGGTATTGTGGATTGATCAAGAAAAAACCGGTCCCGTTTCGCAAGTGAGGGAAATAATCTGAATATTAAATCGTTGATTAAATCGGCATCCCTTACTGAATTGCTCGAAACGAAAGAATTGATTTCCAAAGAAATCGAAAATCGCCAGGCCAAACCACAAAAAATGAACCACGTGGTGACTTTCACGGATGGCGCGGCGCGGGGGAATCCTGGGCCTGCCGGCATCGGTGTTTTAATTTTTGATGAAAAGGGTGAAAAAATTCTTCAGGATTACAGTTACCTCGGCGAAACCACCAACAATGAAGCGGAGTATCGGGCGCTACTTTTGGCGTTGGATCACGCCTATGAAATCACTCATGAAAAAGTGGAATGTTTTGCCGATAGCGAACTCATGGTCCGACAGTTAAATGGCCAATATGCGGTAAAGTCTGAAAAGCTCGCCGCCTTTCACGCTGAGGTAAAACTTCGCGCTGGTCGATTTGAATCGATTACATTTACACATGTTCCCCGTGAACACCCCAATTTGCAGCTGGCTGATAAATTGGCCAACAAAGCCATCGACGAAGCCAAAGCCAAAAAATAAATTCACAAGGAGGCCTTATGGCCGATGAGTTTTCATTCGACGTGGTTTCAAAAGTAGATATCCAAGCCATTGATGACGCGGTCAATGCGGTGAACAAAGAGATTTCCGTCCGGTTCGATTTTCGGGGAAGCGTTTCGCGAGCGGAGTTGGATAAAACCAAAGCGGAAATTACTGTTCATTCCGATGACGAAGGAAAGCTCAAGAGCGTTATTGAAATTATTAAGGGGCGTATCGCCAAGCGCGGCATTGATCAAAAAGCCTTTGACTATCAGAAAGTGGAGACCGCTTTGGGAGCAAAGGTCCGCCAATTGATTAAGATTAATCAGGGGATCAACTCGGAGAAAGCAAAACTCATGGTCGCCGACATTAAAAAACAAAAGTTTAAAGTAACGCCTTCCATTCAGTCGGATCAAGTTCGGGTTACTTCAAAATCAAAAGATTTCCTTCAGGAAGTGATGAATTTTCTCAAGAAAAATGATTATGATATTCCCATTCAGTTCTCGAACTTCAGATAAACCATGAAAATTCCGCAGCTCGGCGTCTCCTATTTCGGCAACCGTTTTCTTTCCCACGCGAAAACGGATTTGGACCGTTTGGCCGGATGCTGTGATTATGTGGTTCATACCGTCAGTGAATCCGATCTTTCCTACCACAAATCCATCATGTCCAAGATATTCAATGAGACACGTAAGCGGGGATTGGAGGTTTGGGCCGATCCTTGGGGATTGGGCGGCGTTTTCGGTGGCGAAGCCTATTCTAAATTCCTTCTGGACCATCGCAAGGCGTGGCAGGTAATGTCCGACGGAAGATTCGTCCCTGGCGCCTGCATGAACCGGCCCGAGTTCCGGTCGTATGTGATGGAATGGGTGCTCAGTGTAAGAGACATGGGCGCTCAAGTTATTTTTTGGGATGAGCCCCATATGGTTTTTGATTTGGATTCGGAGTGGGACGGTATTTATTCCTGCACCTGCGAAATCTGTCAACAAGCGTTTAAAAAAAAATATGGCGCCGCTCAACCACCCCGGCTCAACGAACACGCGCGGGAATTCAGACGGGATACCATTAAGAATTTTCTCGGGCAATTGATGGCGTTTTCCAAGTCCAAGGGGTTAAAAAACGCCCTTTGTCTTTATGCCTTTAAAGGAAATGCTGAATACGATTTGATTTGGAAAGAAGCCGCGTCGGCTCCGGATTTGGATATTTTCGGATGCGATCCTTATTGGAGATGGAGAAGTCGCCAAGACCCCGAAGCGCATGTAAAAGATTTCAGCAAACGCGTGATCGACGCCACCAAACCTTTTAACAAACAAACCCAAATTTGGATTCAAGCCATGCGGCTCCCGGCCCAGGCTGAAAGTGAAATTTTACGGGCTTGCCAAGCTGCGCGCGATGAGGGGATCAGTCATTTGGCCGCATGGAGTTACGATGGAGGCGAATTGTTGGACACCGTTTTATCTGAGCGTCCTCAGGAAGTTTGGGACACGGTCCAAAAAGCCTATAACATCATTCGCGCGCAACGGGGTTGATTCCTTTCGTGATTAACAGCTTCCTCCACATACTTAACCCGAACAAGAATAATAGGAAGGCCGTTCAGAAGTTCTTTAATAAAAATCCTCTTATTCCCCGCGTGTGGGTTGAAAGAACTTCTCATCCAACTCATTTAGAAACCGTGGTGGAATGGGCGCTTCTTAAAAAAACAGTCCGATTCGCTTTGTGGGGCGGCGATGGAAGCTTTAACCGGATGATTCACGCTCTCTATGAGCGCGACGTGTTGCCTCAATCAACAGTGGCCTTGGTCCCGGCCGGAACCTGCAATGATTTCTCGAGAATTCTCCACGTTCCTCATTGGAAAAAACTTCCCCCCCTTCTCTTCCATGAAAAAAGCCAGGTCCAGAAATTTGATCTTGGTTTGGTGGAAGCGGATAAACAGAAAAGAATTTTTGTAAACAACGCCGGATTTGGGCGGGTGCCTAAGGCACTTGCCGGACCCAGGACCAGTCCTTTATCTGATATAAGCTTTTTTACAGAGAAAAAAATTGCAGTGGAATGCGAGAGTGAAACATCCAAGGAATATGAAACGATGAGAGTTTTCTTAAGTATTATTTTCAATTCGCCCTACTTCAATAAGGGACTGTATTTTGATAGAAAAATTTCACCGACCGATGGAACACTCCGTGCGGTGATGGTTCCTCCACAGGAAAAATGGAAACTTATTTGGAGGTTTTTAAAAGGACGTTTGGGATATTCAATGGCAGATGAACGGGACCGGTGGATGGAAGGGCGGATCATTCGAATTGAATCCGATCAGCTTTTATATCCTCAAGTAGACGGGGAACAAGCCTTAAAAAATGGAGTGCGGTCCGTACAATTTTCAATTTTAGCGCAAGCAATGAATTTGTTGGTGCCAAAAGGGGTGTCTTAACGTGGTTAATATTATTGATGGAAAGAAAGTAGCGGAGGAAATTCTTGCTGATGTTAAAAAAAGGGCAGAAGCTTTAGGAAAAAAGGGAATCCGCCCTGGCTTGGCTACTGTTTTGGTGGGCGAAGACCCTGCGTCTCAAGTATATGTCGGGCAAAAAATTAAAAAATGTGAAGCCAATGGCCTTGCTTCTATTCATCGCCCGCTTCCGGCAACCGTTTCGCAGAAAGAAGTAATGGCCGTGGTAGAGAGTTTAAACAGAGATCCGTCTGTCCACGGGATTATTGTTCAACTACCACTTCCTAAAAACATTGATCCTGAGCCGATTATAAGACTGATTGATCCAAAGAAAGATGCTGATGGACTTCATCCATTTAACCAAGGTTTGATAGGCCGATTAAAGTCATGGGACGAAATCCAGTCTTCCGGGATTCCAATTCCTTGTACACCGGCCGGTGTTATAGAACTTCTGCTTCGAACCAAAGTAAAAATTGAAGGAGCCAATGCAGTCGTGGTAGGTCGCTCAACTCTAGTGGGAAAACCTGTTGCTCAGTTACTTTTAAGCTTAAATGCGACTGTAACCATCGCCCATTCCAAGACCAAAGATCTCCTGGGAGTATGTAAATCCGCCGATATTTTGATTGCGGCTCTTGGCCAGCCTGGATTTATTAAATCCGAAGCTGTTAAAAAAGGCGCGGTGGTTATTGATGTTGGAATTTCTCGCACAAAAGAGGGAATTAGGGGCGATGTCGAGTTCGATTCGGTTAAAGATTTGGCTTCTTGGATAACTCCTGTCCCGGGGGGAGTTGGGCCCATGACCGTCGCGATGCTTTTGTTGAACACTGTCCGTTCAGCGGAACGGACGAATTAAACCTCGTAAACTTTTCCGTTCACCCCGCTTGTCTTTTCCTTGTCACAATAATTTCATTTGACATTCAGCCGTTTACGGTTAGATTTACAGGGTGCCAATAATATCCCGCGTCATATTTTTTTCAGTTCTCTTTTTAGGTTGGGGAATTCCATTTTCTCTTTCTTCTTTTCAAGCCAAAGAAAATCCCATCCAAGTTTCTATTTCAATTCCTTCCTTGGCTGTCGATCTCAGCGATCTTGACGTAAGAGATGCGCAAAATAAACACGTTCATGCGGCGGCGGCGAAACAACAACTGGAAGCCCTCTTCATTAATGGCCTCAACACGATGCTCATGTTGAACTTAACACCCGTGACTCAGTTTGTTCGTGACCTGATGACTCAGGTCTGGAAACTTTTTTCAACTTCTTTGGGCCGCGCGGCTCGTCGAGCTTTTGAGATTTTCACCGCGTGGTTTCAAAGCAAAAAATATTTTTCAAATATTTTTGCTATTGCCGTTGGGGTGGGGCTTTCGCCCCGATTGAATACGATCACAGGCCTTGGCGCTTGGCGCCCTCACTTTCCGTCTCAAGTTTCCTCGATACTCTCCTCGACTCAGATCCTCCGCTAATCCCCTTCTCACCCCTCCTTCGCACAACTTCCGGTGTCTCATAATGATCGGGGTATTTTTGTGCTACGGAGGGCTGGCGCCCAACCCTCCGAAGCTTTAGCGTAGGAGGGCGATGCAGGAGTAAGCAGGATAGTAACCAAGAAGAGGACAATGTGAAGCAATCAAAGCAGTATGGTCATGAAATGAAGTTTATATACACGCGCGCGTGCGGACGATTTGTGTTCGCGGGCCTGGTGTGTGTTATCGTTTGTGGTGGCTTTGCGTCCGCTAAAACCCCTTCTTCTCCAAAAGCTTCGAAATCTGCTCCGGTCGTTCGCGAACCCAATTTTGATAGCGCCAAATCCAGCGAGCGTTTGGAAGCGCTGGAAACCGATAAAAATAAAGCGCGTAAAATTTCTCCAGAACGAATCAAATCAAAGCTCAAAGGCGAAAAAGATCCCTTGGTTCGGCACCGCCTCAATCAAGCTTTGGCCGCTTCCGGTACCGATGACGTACTGCAAACGCTCGTCGATTCTCTTCAAAACGATCCCGATCCCATGGTTCGCCAAGGAGCCGCTCAAAGCTTGAGCCAATACTCAAAAAACCCATTCGCGGCCCAATCTTTGGCTGAGAGCCTCGCCACAGAAAAAGTTCCTTCTGTTCGATACGCTTGCGCCCTTTCGCTGTCCCTTTCTGAATCTGCCGCCGCTTTCGCCGCGCTGCAAAAAGCCGCCTCTGATTCCGACATTAATGTTCGCAAACAAATCGCTTACGGATTGCACAGAAATTCACACAAGAATGCCCAGAAAATTTTGAAGAAACTCCAAGGGGATAAAGATCCTTCCGTTCGCGAAGTCGCGAGGAAAAAAGAATTATGAACTTAAGCTGGCGAAAGAAATTTACCATCCTGAACGCGGTCTTCGGATCGGCGTTCTTGCTCGTTTCATCTGTCTCTCGTCTCACGGCTTATGATATAGGAGATATCCCTTGGGGGAATGAGACCGGTATCCTCCGTGTTCCTGCTGACAATAATCCTGCTCAAGTGGACACTCTGTTGACTGAAACAGCCAATGAAGGAATCGGAACCGATGAGCCCACCAATGCTGTTGCTATTCGGTTCACGGCGCCAGACACAGCCACTATCACGAGGATCCGCTTGTATTTCTCGGATTCGACGACAAACAACGAGCCTTCTTGGCGAGTTTGGTTGGCCAGCGGCGTCGCCGGAGGAGGCGACCCAACCGAATTCACCTTTATTGACGGAGGAGGAGCCACCAACTATATCGGTTACTGGAATGACGACCCCACGGCAGGAGCAGGCACAACCGGAACGGGTTGGTGGGGCGTTTCCGTCAGCGGAGTCACATCGGGTAACGCGGGGGTTCAGGCGGGCTCGGTGTACTGGTTGATATTTTCCTCGCGAACCGGTGGAACCGCCGGTGAAGTTTACCCAGCGGGATGGGTGGGAGATTCAAATCACCGTCCCAACAAGGCGTGGCAGAAATTCGGTTCTTCCACCACCTTGCGCGATGCCCAGCAGCGCGCTTACTACACGCAAGATATGCAGAACTGGACACCGTCCGGATCCGGCGGCGCACCCGGCGAAATCACGCCCATGAT
>CAZJOE010000040.1:0-9222 GCA_964547555.1 uncultured Elusimicrobia bacterium
TAGGAATTGGACCGTTAAAAGAATTTGTTGGCCCACGTAAACTTTGGACTTGTCGACATGGGCGGTCATGAAAACCGGTTTTAAGCCTTCCGAAGGAACCGTCACGGACCGATTGGAATCATCTCCTCCAGCGCTTTTGTTAGACGGGCTCCCTCCCCCCGCCGTGACAACCACGGGAATGGGCTGAGTGGAGTAGGTTTTATTATCTTGCTGAAGCGTGATGGAAGGAATGGTCAGAGTGCCCGCTTTGGTGGGCGTTAACTGGTAATTGAAAGTGATCAGGGAAGAGGACGCGCCATTGACCCACTGATAAGACTGAGTTTGTCCGGCAGACTGCACTTGAAAGTCGGGAAGGTTGAGGCCCGGGGCGTCTTTAATTCCACCGATTCCCGAAATCTCTATGGAGAGAGTAATGGAGTTTTCCAACGTTGTTTCGTTGGCGCTGACCCGCGCGTTGATGGACGGTTCCGCCCCAAGCGGTGGAGCCAGGACCAAAGAAAAACCCACGGCTAAAATTTGTATTAAATATTTTTTACCAGTCTTCATACGTTTCGTTTTTATCGTCTTTTTTTTGTTGAGATTGCTTCATTTTCTGAGCTTCTTTTTGTTTTTCTTTTTCTTGATCGTTCATCATCTGAAGAATCCGCTCAGCATCTTCTTGCGACAGTTCTCCCTCTTTCTTTTGTTCCTGTTGTTGGGAATCTTTTTTCTCCTGGTCTGGTTTGTCCCCTTCGCCTTTCTCATCTTTGGGCTTTTGCTTCATCGGATTCTGAGGGGTTTTTCCCGACCTGATGTATTCGATATTATACTTCGCATCGACATCACTGGGATCGATTCGCAAACATTCCTTAAATTTTTCGATGGCTCCTTCCCGGTCTCCCATGCTGAAAGTTAAATGCGCCAAATTATAGGTGGCCTTTGATTTTAATCCGGGATCGGAGGTCATCACCAACGTCTGTTCATATTTTTTCTTGGCTTCTTCAAAATTTCCTTCCAAGTAATAAGTGGTGGCAATGTTATAAGGCAGAAACGCAGCTTCCGGCGCATCAATGGAGGCGGATTCGAATTCCCCTCTGGCTCCGGCAAAATCTTTCTTATTCAACAGTTGGTTGCCGCGCCTGACGTGCTCTTTAATGTCGGCCTGCGCCACCACCGGCCACGCCAAAATCAGAAAAAGGAAGAAAGCTTCTTTTTTAATTTTTATTTGCCGAATTCTCTCCCACTGGCCGGTCTTTTCTCCTATGAAGAACTCGATCATAAGCAAGAGAAGCGCCAAAAGGGCGAACCATTGGTACCGTTCCTCTCGGCGTTGATAGATTTTGGTGGCGAATTCTTTTTTATCGAATCCATTTAAAATGTCCGCGATCTCATCGATTTCTTTATCGTTTGAGCTCGCCCGGTAATAGTGGCCGCCGGTGAGTTCCGCAATCTTGGATAACAAAGAATCATCCATGCGGCTTAACACCATTTCTCCTTTGTGTTTAAGAAACTCCGTGACCTTTCCCGACTCGTCCCGATTTTTTATGACTTCGCCTTTGGTCGTGCCAATCCCAATGGTAAAAATCGTGACGCCTTTTTCGCGGGCTATCTTGGCGGCTCCCAGAGGATCGGAGCGATGGTCTTCCCCGTCGGTCAAAAGAATGAGCACTTTTCCAGTTTTATCTTCTTTATCGAAGCTCTCGACAGCCAATCGGATCGCATCTCCCAAAGCTGTTCCTTGCTTTGGAACCGTGTTGGTGTCCACCAAATCGAGAAACATTTGAGCGGCATCGGTGTCCACCGTGAGAGGACATTGAATGACCGCAAATTTAGCGAACGCGATAATACCGACTCGGTTTCCTTGAAGTTTTCGGATGAGAAGGCTTAACGATTGTTTGGCCCGGTCCATCCGTGAAGGCGCGACATCTTCCGCCAACATGCTTCGGGAGGTATCGATGGCGATAAAAACATCCACGCCCCTATGCTTGACTTCTTTGAGACGGTTTCCCAATTGCGGACCGGTGGCCGCAAGGATCAGAATGAAAAGAGCGACCAATCCCCAAATTTCTTTTTTGTTTCTTCTTTTTAAGGCCTCAAGCGGGATCAATTGTTGGACAACTCTCCAGTCTCCCAGTTCTTGAATGTCTTTTTTCCTTTTCCAACGGGACCAGAAATGAAGCAGGATCAGCAAGCCCCCCGGAACCAACAAATAAAAAGAAAGCGGATAATGAAAACCCATCAGGGCACCGTCCTTAAAAATGTCCGGGACGAAATAATTTCAGCGCTAAGAAAGAAAAGGGCCAAGAGCAGCATCCACAGGTAAAGCTCTTCATAATCCACATATTCTTTGACGGTGATATCGGTTTTTTCAAGCGCGTCGATTTCACGGAAGATTCCTTTCAAAGCTCCCTCCGTTTTGGCCCGAAAATATTTTCCGCCAGTTTCGGTCGCAAGTTTGAGCAGCATGTCTTCATCAAGATCACTTTTAATTTGGACCATTCTTTGGCCGAAAAGAGGATCGTCCACCGGCATGAGTCCGCCTTCCGGTGAACCCGCCCCAATAGAATAAATTTTAATTTTGTAGGCCGCCGCGGATTTGGCCGCGGTGATGGGATCAATGGTGCCCGCGTTGTTGGCGCCGTCCGTGATGAGAATAATGACTTTGGATTTGGCGGTGGAGTTTTTAAGGCGGTTCACCGAAGTGGCCAATCCCACGCCGATGGCTGTTTGATCGGGCGGAATGGTCCCAATTTTTAGTTGCTCCACAATACTGAGAAGCGCCGTTTTGTCGAGTGTCAGCGGGCATTGGGTGATGGCGCTTTCGGCAAAGATCACGAGGCCGATCCGGTCGAACTCACGCCCTTTAATAAATTCTTGAACAACCTGTTTGGCTACGGCAAATCGATTTTCCGGTTTAAAGTCGATGGCCAACATGCTGCGCGAGCTGTCCAGACAAACGATAATGTCGGTCGCTTTGGTGGTCAATTCTTCCGAGCGAAGCCCTCTCTGCGGACGAGACAAGGCGAAGATGAGAAATAAAACAGAGAGAATACGGAAAAGCCCCGGCCAAAAAGTCACCTTTTGCAATCGAAGCGGGTCCAGCAGGCCGTCTAGAATTTTCGAAGAAGAGAACCTAAAGCTGGGAAGGTTCGAGCCCCGCACGAAAAAGAGATAAACCGCCATGACCGGGACCACGATCAAGAACCAAAGAAAGAGAGGATTGGCAAATCTCATACGGGAATCTTTTCCTCCGCCTTTTTCTCAAGTCCGAGCGCAACCGGAGTTGTAATGGTGATGGCTTCTTTAACACGGAGCAAATCCTTTTCGATTTCATCCGTGGCCGGCGTGTATTTGGCGAATTTCACCAAGTCCCCCGTTTCCAAGAAATCTTTCAGGAGGTTGGATAAATGGGGCGAGTGGTTCATCTTTCTGAAATCGGCCAAAAGTTCGGCGGAGGTCCGCTCCAACGCGGAGACTTGATAACGCCGCTCCAAATAGCCCCTTAGAATAAATGAAAGTTCGCTGTAATACTCTTTTACTTTTCCTTGCTCAATAAAATCGGAATCTTCCAGTTTGTGGAGGTTTTCCCACGCCCATTGTTCCGGAGGTTTGGGCGGTCCTTGCGCAACGCCCAACTGAAGGGCTCGCTTTTTATAATGTTTCCAGATCCAATAGGCTCCCCCCGCCGCAGCCAAAAGAGCCAATAAAATCCACAGCCACAGATAGGACGGAAAATTATAGAGACCCTTAAGCGGGCGGAGTCCCCCCTCATCCCCTTTTTCCATCAGCAACGACCGCACTTCAATTTTAACTTCTTCGGTTTTGGTTTCCGCCGGAGTGCCGTCCGGGCCTTGAAACGCAAGAGTTAAGGAAGGAATCGTTTGAGTTCCCGTTGAGAACGTCGTGATGTCCATGGAATGCGTAATAGAAATCTTCCCATTCTCAATTGTTTTGGGCGGCGTCGAAGAGAAATTTCTTATTTCAAATTCTCCCAGAGGAACACCCGGCTTAAACGGTGCGGGAACAACGGTGCTGGAGGTCACCACGGTTGTTTCCACCTTGATGAGGTCCCCTATCGTGATGGTTTTGGGACTCACTTCTTGCCGAAGTTGAATGGTGGCGGGGATGTCCTTCATCTGAACCTTCGGGCGCGTTCTTTGAAGAAACTCAGAAGCGGTTTCACATAATCTTGATCGGTTTTGAAGATGACATGGTCGATGCCATGTTTTTTAAAAATTTGATTGCGGCTCAATTTTGCCAAACGGGCCGTGTGTCTATATTTATCCAGAAATGAAGTTCGTCCCGGTTGGGTGAGGTGCAGGGTGCGGGACTCGGCATCTTCGAGGAGGACGCGGCCCACCTTCGGCCAGTTTTCTTCCATCAGATCTTCCAGGACAAAAGAAATGGTGTCGTGCCGGCGATGGGTGACGCTTAACGCTTTTTCATAGTTTTCTCCTATGAAATCAGAAATCACAAATACGATCGCGCGTTTTTTCTGAATGGTGTTGAGGTATTCCAACGCCGCCCCAATGTTGGTTCCGGCGTGTTGGGGAACGAAGTCGAGCGTGTCTCGAATCATTCGCAGGGTATGACTTTTTGTTTTTCGAGGAGGCACGTAATTTTCAACGCGATCACTAAACATGAGGAGGCCGATTTTGTCGTTGTTTTTAAGAGCGGCAAAAGAAAGGAGGGCGACGAGTTCAGCGGCCAATTCAGATTTAAGGCGGCTGCGGGTTCCAAAGAGAGTGGACCGGGAGACGTCCACCGCCATGACAATCGTCAACTCTCTTTCTTCGGTGAATCTTTTTACGTAAGGATGGCCGAGGCGAGCGGTGACGTTCCAGTGGATATTGCGGATGTCGTCGCCGGGAATATATTCGCGAACATCATGAAACTCCATTCCCCGTCCTTTAAAGGTCGAGTGATACCGTCCGCCAAATAACTCGTTGACGAGGCGCGAGGTCCGGATTTCAATTTTTCGAATGCGCCCGAAAAGTTCAGCAGCGGTGGACGTTTTGGAATTAAGGGACTTCAACGACATCGAAGATCTGGCGAAGCAGGTCGTCGGATTTCTTGTTTTCCGCTTCGGCTTCAAAGCTCGGAATGATCCGGTGGCGAAGGACGTCCGGCCCAATGGATTTGATGTCTTCCGGCGTCACATAGCCGCGTCCTTTAAGGAACGCGTAAGCCTTGGCCGCGGCTGAAAGCGCGATGGTGGCCCGGGGAGAAGCGCCGTAGGAAATTAACTTTCGAAGGTCGCTTAAGTTGAATTTTTCAGGTTCGCGGGTCGCGAACACCAAATCCAAAATATAGTTTTTAATTTTCTCATCCATGTAAACTTCACGAACCACGCCGCGGACGGTTTCGATTCGCGCGGGGTCGATGATTTTCGAAACAGGCTGGTCCAATTGCATCTTCCTCTCAAGAATCGCTTTCTCTTCCTCTCGGGACGGATAGGTGATGGAAAGTTTCAACATGAACCGGTCTATCTGGGCCTCAGGCAGTGGATAGGTTCCTTCTTGTTCGATGGGGTTTTGAGTGGCCAAAACAAGAAAGGGAGACGGCAGCGGATAGGTATGTTCGCCAATCGTCACTTGTTTTTCCTGCATGGCTTCCAGAAGGGCCGATTGCACTTTGGCCGGAGCCCGGTTGATTTCATCGGCGAGAATAATATTCGCGAAAATGGGACCATGCTTGACTGTAAACTCGCTGGCTTTGGGATTGTAGATGAGAGTTCCGATGAGATCGGAAGGGAGTAAATCGGGAGTGAATTGAATTCGTTGAAACTTGGCGTCGATGGTACTGGCGATGGTTTTAACGGCCAAGGTTTTGGCGAGACCGGGAACGCCTTCCAAAAGAATATGCCCATCGGCTAAAAGCCCGACGAGCATTCTTTCCAGAATGTACCGTTGACCCACGATCACTTTTCCGATTTCGTTAAAAAGTTCTTCTACAAAGAGGCTTTCGCCCCGCACCTTCTCAGTAATCGCGCGAATGTCTTGCGCCATGCCACAAACCTCCTGTTAGCGTCCGAAACGTCCGCCCCGGCTGGTCGGGATCTTCCTTCGAAACCGGCCGAACGATTCAGCCAATGATTTTGATTTCAACATCAAATGCGGCGGAACGAGATACGGGAAATCAGGAATCACGCCCCGCGGAATCGTTTTATTAATAAATTTTTCAATCCGTTTCAAATAGGGTTCTTCATCCGGCGAAACAATGGTCATCGCGTCTCCCGTTGCTTGCGCCCGCCCGGTCCTTCCAATCCGGTGCACATAATCTTCCGGATGATGCGGCACGTCAAAATTGATGACATGGCTGATATCTTTGACATCAATACCGCGAGCGGCGATGTCGGTGGCCACGAGAATTTGGAATTTTCTTTCTTTAAACCCTTGCAGCGCCTGGTCCCGTTGGATCTGACTGCGATCAGAGTGGATCACCGTCACCGATCTTCCTTGTGATTGCAGGCGCTGGACCAAATGGTCTGCCCCATGTTTGGTCCGGCAAAAGATGAGCGCTGATGAAATACTTCCCAATTCCAGGATGGCTTGGAGCAGCGCATCTTTTTGAGTGCGGGACACGGGATAAATCAATTGAGTCACATTTTCCGCGGTGGTCTGGGTGGGAGCCAGGTCGACTGAGAGAGGGTCTTTGAGAAAAGTTAAAACGAGTTTTTGGATTTCCGGTGGAAACGTGGCAGAAAAAAGCATCGTATGTCTTTTTTCAGGCACCGCTGAAAGAATGGCGCGAATATCGGGCAAGAAACCCATGTCCAGCATTCGGTCAGCTTCGTCCAACACCAACGTTTGGACGTGATTTAATCGCAGTGTTCCTTGGCGCATATGGTCCAAAAGTCTTCCTGGGGTGGCAACAATGATCTGAGCGCCGGCGCGGATTTGGCGCACTTGTTTTTCAAAATTGACTCCGCCTAAAATCAAAGCGGTTTTTATCTTGGAATGTTTACCGATGTCATGAACCACTGAAACAACTTGAGAAGCCAGTTCTCGGGTCGGAACAACAATAAGAGCGTTGGGTCGACCTTCGGTGGGATGTCTAAAAAGTTTGTCTAAAATCGGAATAACAAAGGCGCAGGTTTTTCCCGTTCCGGTCTGTGCACAGGCGCGAATGTCTCTGCCTTTGAGGGCTTCGGGGATGACTTGGGCTTGGACGGGAGTGGGTTCAGCGAATCCGAGTTCGGTGATGCCCTGAAGAACTTCAGGGACAATGTTAAACCGGGCAAATCCCATTAAGGTCTCAACACTTCGACGCGGGTGGGCCTCATGTAAATGCCGGCGCGGTAGGCTTTGTCAAAAAGAAGATTTAAAGCTTTTTCCCCTTCTTCGCCCAGCTCCAGTGTGTCTTCATTCACATACATTCCCACAAAACGGTCGCCAAGATCTTTCTTAAGTCCTCGACCATACGTCAACGCATAATCAATGGCATCATCGCGGTTTTCATGGGCGACTTGAATACTTTTTTTCAGCGCATCGGAAATCTGTAAAGCCAACTCTCTTCCGAGATCTTTTCGGATGACGTCCAACCCCAACGGAATGGCCAGGCCGGTGTCTTCCATCCAAGCCACGCCCAAATCTTTAATTTTCTCAAACCCCATAGACTCATAGGTCAATTGCGCTTCATGAATAAGCAGTCCGTAATCAAGATCACCGTCGATAAGGGCTTTGGGAATTTCATCAAACCGATAAGGAACCGCTTCGAAACCCTGGGTGTAAAGTTTGAGCAAAAGATGAGCGGTGGTGTTTTTGCCGGGAATTCCTATTCTTTTTCCAGAAGGATTGTTTCCGGTTCTTTTGACGACCACGGGACCATAATTTCGTCCGACGCTGGCCCCAATGGGAAGGATCCAATAATTGTTATTTAAGTGGGGGACCATGGCGGCTGAAATGGCCGTCACTTCAATCAAACCTTTGACGGCTTTTTGATTGAGTGATTCAATGTCTTCTAAAACATGTTCGATCTCATAGCCAGGCACTTTGACTTTCCCGGAAGCAAAGCCATAAAACATGTAGGCATCGTCAGGATCCGGCGTGTGACCGATTCGAAGAGTTTTGAGTGGGGTTGATGTTTCTGTTGATTGCATGGTCTTTAAGGAATGTGGATTATAAGAAATAACGGTTAATTATAGGAGGAAAGATACGTCAGAAGCGTCCGAACCATGACTCCGGTGGCTCCGGGAGGTGATAAAGGCGTCCCTGAATCAGTCCAGGCGGTACTGGCAATATCCAGATGGGCCCAAGGAAGACCTTCATCTACAAATGATTTCAAGAATAGGGCGGCCAGAATGGTTCCCGCCACTCCCGTCGGGCCGATGTTTTTAATATCCGCCACATTGCTTTTCAAAAGCCCTTCGTAGTCGGGTTCAAGCGGGAGCTCCCAGATTTTTTCTCCGGCGGTTTCCGCAGAATTTTTGATTCGTCCGATCAGGGCGGGGTCTGTTCCTAAAATTCCGGCGATTCCGTTACCCAGAGCGATGACGCAAGCGCCCGTTAATGTCGCAATGTCCAATACCTCATCTAAATTTTGGCGGCTCGCATAACTAAGCGCGTCTGATAAAACCAGTCGGCCTTCCGCGTCGGTGTTCAAAACCTCAATGGTTCTCCCCCTCATGGTTTTCAAAACATCTCCGGGTTTGACCGCGTCTCCGCCCGGCATGTTTTCGGTGATGGGAGTAAATCCATGGACTTCAATAGGAAGGCGAAGTTTTTCAAGGGCGCGAAAGATCGCGATAACAGTGGCGGCCCCTGACATATCGTCTTTCATGGTCTCCATTGATTTGGCCGGTTTTAAAGAAAGCCCGCCGGAATCAAAAGTAATCCCTTTTCCACAAATCCCGATTTTCCGTTTAATTTTCCCTTTCGGTTTGTAGCTAAAGTGAAGAAAGACAGGATCCTTGGGACTTCCGCGGTTAACTCCTAAAAGTCCCCCCATCCCCATTTTTTGGATCTGAGATTTCCCAAAAACTTTAAGTTTCACGGGACCGGTTGCGACTTTGCGAGCAATAGAAGCCATGGTGGCAGGATCCATATCACTGGGGGGATGGTTGACCATGTCACGGACAAAATTGACGGCTTGTCCGAATATGAGGCCTTTGCGGATTCCTTCCGTGAAATGTTTTTGTTCCGCGTGGTCTTTGGCAATAAGGTGGATGCTGCTTAACCGGTTGGACCGGGGAGGGCGAGATTGAAAAGTGGTGAATTGATAAAGGCCCAAAAGAGAACCTTC
>CAZJOE010000041.1:0-9151 GCA_964547555.1 uncultured Elusimicrobia bacterium
AATTTGGGACTTGCTGAAGAACGCGAGTTTTGGGACGAAGTCATTCGGGCCGTTAAAGCCAGACATCCGGATTTTCTTTTTATTGCGGATGGATCAGGGCCGGGCGCCAAGAAATTAAAAGATCTGGGTTTTGATTTCGTTGAGAACGATCAGTTGGTGGATACGCTTATCAATCAAATTCGATTGGAGGAAACAGGGGCCCTGGGTTCCTTGATGGGACTCGAGAACACTCATTTATTGGCCCGTTCGATTTACGATATTTCTCAACTTTTTCGGTCTCTCACTCCTGGATCTATTTCTCGGCAACAGAGTTTGCTTGGTGGAATGTTGGTGGGATTTTTTCCAGGACTCGTTGGTCATGATGGACAAATCCCTCAAGAACTTGGGAAGTTTTATTCCCTCATTGGAAAGTGGCCGGTTTTTAAGAATGGAAAGTTCGTCCTTCTTCCGACTTCTTCTCAGGAAATTTTTGCTTTCGCCCGGTGGGAAAAGAAAGTGGTTTACATCGCCGTGGCCAACTTCTCCAGCCAACGCCGAAATACGTCTGTCCGCCTTTCTCCTTTTCACAATCGACTGGAAGAGAAAAAGCTGTATCTCTTTAACGATGCTTTGCATGGAGCGTCTCTTCTCAACGATTTGAAAAATGAAATCAATGAATCTCCGGCGGTGGCGGTTTTGGGCCAGGATTTGAAGGAAGGAGGGTTGTATCTTTCGATCCCCGAGTTGAGCCTCAAGTTGTTTTCTGTTAGTCTCGGCTATCCAATAATAAAGAATGAAATTCCTTCAGAAGTACGCCGGATTCATAAAACTTGAGCACACGCTTTTTTCAATCCCGCTTCTTTTTTCCGGGGCCTATCTAGCCGGAAATAAGTGGCCCTCCCTGCGCGTCACATTTCTCATCTTGATCGCAGGCTCCAGCGCCCGTGTCGTGGCGATGACGCTTAACCGCATCATCGATCGTCACATCGACCGTAAAAACCCCCGCACCCAATCACGGCATTTGGCCACCGGGGCCATGAAATTGTGGGAGGCCTGGATCACTGTTTTCTTGTCGTTGGCCTTCTACTTGTTCACCGCCTGGCTTCTTTCGGACTTTTGTTTGAAATATTCCTGGATTCCCGTCATCGCTTTCGCCGCCTATCCCTACTTTAAACGATTCACAAAATGGACGCATGTGGGATTGGGCTTCGTCTGGGCCTTGGTTCCCCTCGGCGGTTTTTTTGCTGTTAATCAAACCTTGGTTGGAATAATCCCCGTGATCATGTTGGGCGTTTTTTGTATTTTTTGGTTGGCCGGTTTTGACATCATCTATGCCACTCTCGATGAAAAATTTGACCGGGAGTCGGGAGTGAAATCATTGCCGGCGGCGTGGGGATCGGAACGCGCTTTAAAAATGGCGGGGACCTTTCATGTGCTTTCATTTGTTATTCTGTTGGCGCTCTATGGTGTTTGGCTTTCAGGACCCGTCACCGTGATGCTGTTGGCCATGATCGGCATTCTGTTGTACCTCGAACAAAAATTTTCGAATTATGTCGACCTGGCTTTTTTCCAGATCAATGCCGTCATCGGATTTTTCGTTCTTTTCTTTGTGATAGCGGGAATTAAAGGAGTTTAAAATGAGAACCATCGTCGCCATTACAGGCGCCTCGGGCGGAGCGGTCGCGATTGAATTTTTGAAGCGTTGCCCCGGAGAAAAATTTTTGGTGCTTTCCCGCTGGGGAAAAGCGGTGCTTCACCAGGAAACCGGTTTGACCCTGGCGGACTTGTCTCAATACGCCGACAAAGTTTTCTCAAACGACGACTTGAACGCTCCTTTCGCTTCCGGTTCCACGCCCTTTGATCAATATGTGATTGTTCCTTGCTCGGCGACGACCCTCGGCCGCTTGGCCAATGGGATTGGCGAGAACTTGATTTCAAGAATAGGGGAAGTCGCCCTCAAAGAAAACAGAAAGATGGTCCTTTGTTTAAGAGAGACCCCTTTGTCTGCCGTTGCGTTAGAAAATTCTTTGAAGCTTTCCCGCCTGGGTGTGACCATTATGCCGATCTCTCCCCAGTTTTATTTCAAGCCGAAAACCATGGCGGACATGGTGTCCGAATTTGTCAGCCATCTGCTCACCACCATGAACTTGCCTTCCACGCCGGGTTGGAGAGAGAGCGAGCTCAAGTCCTAATGCCCTTCCACAAGCTCCAAGATTTTATTGCCTTTCTTGAAAAGAAGGGCGATCTCCACCGCATTAAAGTTGAAGTCGATCCCATCCTGGAAATCACTGAAATCGCCACGCGTATCGTCAAAAAGAAAGGCCCGGCTTTGTTGTTTGAAAAAGTGACGGGTTCTTCTTTTCCTCTCCTTATCAACGTCTTGGGTGCCGAGCGGCGCGTCGAGTGGGCTTTGGGTCGCACACCCAAACAAGCGGGTGAAGAATTAGCGGGACTTGCGGATGCGGCCATGCCGCTTTCCCTTAAAAAGCTTTGGGAACGCAAAAAGTCCGTCATGAAAGTTCTAGCGATGAAACCCAAATCCGTCGGCCATGGGTCTTTTGAGAAGCACCGAATCGAACCTGCCGATATGAATCAGCTTCCCATTGCCCAGTCTTGGCCCAAAGACGGAGGTCGATTTATTACCTTTCCTTTGGTTTGCACCAAAAATCCAGCGGATGGCCGGCAGAACATGGGTGTTTATCGGATGCATGTGTATTCCAAAAACGAGACGGGGATGCATTGGCAGATTGCAAAAGGCGGCGGATATCATTATCAAGAAGCTGAGAAACGGAATCAGTCGCTTCCTTTGGCGGTTGTATTGGGCGCAGACCCGATTCTCATGATGTGCGGCATTCTGCCGCTTCCCGAAGGGATGGATGAAATGTCCTTTGCCGGATTCTTGCGGGGGGCCTCAACGCGCGTGACCGAACTTTCTGAATCCGCTTTAAATATTCCCGCGGAAGCCGAATTTATTTTGGAAGGTTTTGTTCCTCCTCATGAAACACGGATGGAAGGTCCCTACGGGGACCATTTTGGCCATTATTCCTTGGCGGCTGAGTTTCCCGTTTTTCATGTAAATCGGATCTGGCACCGAGACAATCCTGTGTTTCCGATTGCCGTGGTCGGAAAACCTCCTCAAGAAGATCAAGTCATCGGAGACGCCGTGCAGGAAATCCTTCTTCCCCTTTTAAAAATCATGCATCCCGAAATTCAAGATCTATGGGCCTATCAGGAAGCCGGATTCCATAACTTACTTGTTATTAGCGTTAAGCAACGGTTCGCCAAAGAAGCGGTTAAGACAGCCCTCTGGGCCTTGGGTGAAGGCCAATTGGCTTTGACCAAATGTGTGGTGCTGGTGGATCCGGATGTGAATGCCCGGGATTTCAAATCAGTTTTAAAAGCGATCCGCGCCAACTTCGGGCCTAAGAACGATTTTCTTCTGCTTCCGGGAACTTCACAGGACACTCTCGACTTCACCAGTTTTAAAATGAATCTCGGAAGTAAAATGGTCATCGATGCCACGTCAAATGCGACGCCTTCGGCCTTTTCATCTCCTCCCGTGATCAATGATTCGGAATTAAAAAAAATCGATTCGCGGATTTTGAAATCGGTGGTTCTGGAAGATACACTTTTGATCGTTCAGATTGACGGTAAACCGGCGGCCGCGGAGGGCCGTTCCGTCTTGGAAAAAATGTTAAACTGGCCCTCGATTCAGACTTACAAGATGGTCGCGGCGGTTAGCGCGGATATCCCCCTCAACGATCCCGTTCTTCTTCTCTGGGGAATTTTCACCCGATTCGATTGCGCCCGGGACACTTTTTTCGGATCCACGCGCCTGGAGAAGGGCCATCCGGTTTATGAAGGACCGCTTTTCATCGACGCCACATGGAAACCCGGATATCCCGAAGCGCTTGAAATGGACCCGGACGTGATTCATAAAGTGGACCAACGTTGGCGCGAGTATGGATTTAAGGAATAGGAGCTAGGACATTGCTGATAAAAGACCCCCTTCTTTTTCCGATCTGGAATAAAGTTCAGAACGGGACGCGCCTCACCGAAGAAGACGCGGCCACGCTTTTCGCCTCGGATGACCTTCTTGGGATGGGCGCCATGGCCAATTGGGTCAAAGAACAGAAAACAGGAAATCGGGCGACCTTCGTTGTAAACCGTCAGATCAATCCCACCAATATTTGCGTTCTTTCTTGTCGGTTTTGCGATTACGCCACCAAGGAAGGAAAGACGCGCGCTTATAAAATGTCCAAAGAAGAAATCCTGGCCCGGTGTAACACTGAACTCCGCGAAGTCCATATCGTGAGTGGTCTTTATCGCGGTTGGACCTTCGAAGAGTATTTGGACGTGGTTCGCGCGGTCAGGGACAATTTCCCCAATATTCAGATCAAAGCCTATACCGCGGTCGAGATCGATTTTTTCGCAAGACGAGAGAAGACGTCTATTCGAGAAATCTTGACCCGAATGAAGAAGGCCGGCGTGGTTTGTATTCCCGGCGGCGGCGCCGAAGTTTTTAGCGAGCGCGTTCGCAAAGCACTTTTCCCTTTTAAAATCGGCGCGCCCAAGTGGTTGGAAGTCCACCGCACGGCGCATGAACTGGGGTTTAGGTCCAACTCGACTCTTCTTTACGGTCATATGGAAACTCATGAGGAACGGGTCCAACACATCGCGAAGCTCCGCGATCTGCAGGATGAAACCAAAGGATTTCTTTCCTTTATTCCTTTGGCGTACCAACCAGGGACCACAAAAGTGGTAGAACGTCAGACGTCGGTGGTGGATGATCTTAAAACAATCGCCATATCCCGTCTCTTCTTGGACAACTTTAAACACATCAAAGCGTATTGGGTTACGATGGGAGAACAAACGGCCTCGATCGCTTTGAATTTTGGCGCCGATGATATTGATGGAACGATCGGTGAAGAAAAAATTATGCACGCGGCCTTGGCCAGTTCTCCTTTGCTCATGGCGCGTGAAAAATTAGTTAATTTAATTCGCGAGTCGGGCCGGATTCCGGTCGAACGCGATTGTCTCTATAATAGCCTCCGGGAATTCGAAGAGAAACCGGACGCACTGGCGGTGGCATCTTGAAAGTAGGACGCATCTTATACACAAATACAAAGCCATTCTTTTTTGAATGGCCTGAAACGGGCCCGTTGGAGTTATTAGACGGCGCTCCAAGGCAGTTGGCGGAAGCGGCGGAGCGAGGTGAAATTATTGCGGCCCCTCTTCCCATCACGGAATGTTGGAAACTCGAAGATAAATTCGAACCCCTTGAAAACTGGGGGATTGCTGTTAAAGAGGCAAGCCACTCGGTGTTTCTGTTATCGCGTGTTCCGCTCACTCACCTCAATGGGAAAACAATTGGCGTGACCCATGAATCTTCTACCTCAGTTCGGTTGCTCCAAGTTCTAACCGAGACGAAACATGCTCATATCAATAAGTTCAAACGGGGATTCGCGGATGACGATGATGCCTGGCTCGTGATTGGAGACCAGGCGCTTAAGTTTTGGAAGTCCACTTCTCCTCAATGGGCTTGCCGCACAGACTTGGCGTCCGAATGGTGGGCGTGGCAGAAACGGCCGTTTGTTTTCGCGCAGTGGGTGGTCAGAAAAGACCTGGATCCCGATCTCAGACAGCAATTGGTGAGCCAGATTAAAATCTCGCTTCAAAAAGGATTGGCGTCGCTCCGTGCTATTTCCGAACAGCAAGTTGAAAAGTTGGGGATTCCAGCCAGCAGCCTTAAAATGTATCTCGAAGGTTTCAGGTACGTTTTGGGCGAAGATGAGAAAAATTCCATTCTAAAGTTTCGACAACTGGCCGAAAAATTTACTGAACCCACCGAGGTGAAAGTGGCGTGAGTTCGGACCTGACTCACAGCATTGAAAAAAAGGTTCTCGAAGGAACGAGGCTTAACAGTGAGGAAGGTCTTTTTCTCCTGACGGGCGCTCCGCTTATTTGGTTGGGACGGCTAGCCTCGGAAGTTCGGCTTAAAAAAATGCCAGAGAAAGAAGTCAGTTTCATCCTCGATTCCAACCCCAACTACACCAATATCTGCGATACCGACTGCCATTTCTGCGCTTTCTTCCGACGTCCCAAAGACGCCGATTCTTATACGCTGACCGTGGATCAGGTGCTCGCCAAAATAAATCGGGCCTCGTTGTTAGGCGTAACCACTGTTTTGCTCCAGGGCGGTCACAACACGGATCTCCAACTTGATTATTACACCACGTTGATTAGCGAAACCAAAAAACGTTTCCCCCATATTACCCCTCACTTTTTCACCGCTTCTGAAATTCAAACGATGGCGCGCGTGTCCCATTTGACGGTGGCCGAAGTCCTGGGGAAATTAAAAGAAGCCGGGCAAACGACTTTACCGGGGGGCGGCGCTGAAATTTTGACCGAACGAGTCCGGAAAAAACTGGCTCCCAAAAAAGGGGGCCCAGAAGCCTGGTTGGAAGTTCATCGCGAAGCCCACAAGTTGGGATTCACCTCAACGGCGACCATGATGTACGGCCACATTGAAGAACAAAGCGAAATCGTTGAACATTGGGAAAGAATCCGGTCCCATCAAGACGAATCGTTGGCCCGAAAAAATGGCGGTGGGTTTACGGCGTTCATTCCTTGGAGTTTTAAACCGGACAACACGGTTTTGGAAAAACGTTTCCCCCAGCGTGTCGGCCCGGTGCCTTACTTAAGAATTTTAGCGGCCGCGCGTTTGTTCTTGGATAATTTCACCCATATTCAAGCTTCGTGGTTTTCGGAAGGCAAGAAGGCCGGCCAAGCCGCGCTTCATTTTGGAGCAGATGACTTTGGCGGGACCCTTTATGAAGAGAATGTTCATGCGGAGGCGGGTTTCGTGAATACGTCCACGCTCCATGAAATCATCACTTTGATCCACGAATCAGGTTTCGACGCTTTGCAACGAACCACCAAATACGACCGCTTAAAAGTTTATCCTCGCGGAGAATCAATTGAAAACTTGAAGGGGCGTGAAGAAGTTTCTCTTCGGAAGAACGTTCCCGTCGAAGCCGCTCTCGCTTAAAACCCATGGAACAGTCCCCTCTTCCTTACAAACAAATGTTGTTCGTTTGCACCAATGCGCGTAAACCAGGGGAAAGGATTAGCTGCGGTGGAGAAGGCCGGTGTGGAGTGGAAGTCCTAGAGAAGTTAAAGGCCTATGTGAAAGACAATCGGCTTGAAAAAGTGGCGCGGGTGGCCAAATCCGGCTGCCATGAGAAATGTGAGATGGGCCCCAATATCGCGGTGATGCCTCAAAATATAGTCCTGTCCGGTCTGACCGCTTCCGACGTTGATTCCGTTATTTCGACTTTTTTGGCGCCTTTAAAGTCCGCTTAAGGATCTTCTTTTTTGCTAAATCTACCAACACGCGGTCGTAAATAAGTTCCTTCCCTTCCTTCTTTTCAAATATATAAACGACGGTCCTTCTTTTTTTCGCGCCGCCTTTGTCCCATTCCACCCGCGTTCCCAATTCCCCATTTCGCTTCTTTAAATCGGCAACGAAGGTTTGAACGTCCGGAAGGACTCCCACCATTTTTAGCGAAGCGTCCACCGTCTCTTCAGGCAATTGTTCCGCGGCAACGGCGACCTCTTTCTTTTCTATTTTTGTTCGAGAGCTCCAGGGACGGACATCAAAACGTTTGTTTTTCTTGTTCCAATAGAAGTCCAGTCCTTTGTCGCAATTCCAACATGAAGAAATAGAGAAGGATTGATCGCCAAGGTCCGCATCTCCTGTTGTTCCGGGCAGATGTATAAAAACCGGCTCGTCATATTCTTGGAAAAAAAGGGAGCGGGGGCGGTTGGTGGGTTTTAAAGTGGTGGCGACCAGTAAAAAATAACGTCGAGGGTTTTGGCCCAAATCGTAGAGACCGGAAATAGCGATATCGGAGGACCCGTCTAAGTTAAAGTCCCCCTCAGGGGCAAAAATAGGTTCCGGATTATCCTTGCTCCAATCGGGAAGGTCCACCGTATTAAGGACCCGAGGGTGCTGTTTTGGATCCAGAAGGGCTCCCGTAAAATCGTACGGATCAACAGCCTGGACGGAGCTTAAAAAGCAAGCAACTGTGAGCAGGCTCAACAGGTATTTCATGCGGTAAGAATAGAAGAGATTGAATGGGACGGAAAGGATTTTTAGGTGAGTTGCGAAAACGGCTTTTCTTGCTGGGTGGGTTCTTTTCTCCAGGAGGCTGGAACAGGGTGGCCTTCTAGGCCTGCGTTGATGCGATTTGAAATGTTCTCTAATCCAAGCTCGGCTGCTAAGGAAAGGAGATTTCTATCCGCTCCTTCTTCAGAGGCTATTTTTACCTCATTATTCATTAGTTCTGACCGTTTCCAATCATGACCATGGTTTCAAGAAAGATGGTGCCTTCCAATTTGAAGCCTTCGTTGGTTTGGGATACTTTAAGATCCGGCCAGATCACTGACACGTTGATAACGTCGAAAACCCCGGGTTTCTCAATGGCCGCTTTTTTGACATCTTCCATGCAAGCCTTCCCGAGGCGGTCAATGGCTTCGGCGGAGCTGCTGGCTTGGATCACTTCGGCAATCGGGCAACCCCATTCCAGGGACTCGGTTCTCTCGGCTGAGGCGAAATGGGTAGGAATCTTGTTAAAATCAGGCTTAAAATTGTTGTTATTCAGCGTATTTAGTGAAAATCCGAGACTTGGAACCATCATCAAGCTGAGAACCAAAAGTGTCTTTTTCATATTGCCCCCTCGTTATTTAACTTCCCTACAGGATACGGGCGAGGGGTGACAAAGAGGTGATATAGCCTCGATTATTTAGGGATTAATGTCAGCTCTTTAGGAAGGGAGAAAACGACGTTTTCTTCACGAACAAAGACTTCTTCAGATACACCGCCATACTTGGATACCAGCAAATTGACCACTTCTTGGACCAGATATTCAGGGGCAGAGGCTCCTGCTGTCACCCCGACCGCTTGCATGCCTTTAAGCCACTCTGGCTGGATTTCGCTAGCCTGGTCTATTAGATACGAGCTAGCCCCCCCATCTTTGGCCACTTCGCAAAGCCGGGCTGAATTAGAGCTGTTTTTGGACCCCACTACGAGTAACAAGTCCATTCCCTTCTTTAAAAGCTCTCGAACGGCGTCCTGCCTGGGAAGATTGATCGCGACCCGCGATGGCGG
>CAZJOE010000042.1:0-9144 GCA_964547555.1 uncultured Elusimicrobia bacterium
TATAAACACCATGACGCTTGGCGGACTGGCGGTGGCTATCGGCGAGTTGGTAGACGACGCCATTGTTGATGTGGAAAATGTGTTCCGCCGGCTCAAAGAAAACCGCGCTTCCAAAAACCCAAAGAATTCTTTACTCGTGGTTTATGAAGCTTCCTCTGAAGTTCGAAACTCAATTGTTTTTTCGACGATTATCGTCGTCTTGGTATTTTTGCCGCTCTTTGCTTTAAGCGGAATCGAAGGGCGCCTTTTTGCTCCGCTTGGCATTGCCTACATCATTTCTCTGACAGCTTCACTGCTTATCTCTCTTACGGTGACGCCGGTTCTTTGTTCCTATTTACTGCCGAAGGCCAAAGCGACCAGTGAGCACAAAGATGGCGCCTTGGTTCGTTTTTTAAAAGAAATGGACCGGAAAACGCTTTTGCGAACGATGAAGCATCCTGTCCTTGTATTGGCAGGGTGCGCTGTTCTTCTCATTGGCTCGCTTTCCCTCTTGCCTTTTATGGGTCGCAATTTCCTGCCGGAGTTTAACGAGGGAACCGCCACCATTGGCGTGGCCGCAGCACCCGGCATTTCGCTTCCCGCCTCCGACGAGTTGGGCCGGAAAGTGGAGGAGGCGATGCTCTCCGTTCCAGAAGTGAAATCAACCATTCGGCGGACCGGACGCGCCGAGCTGGATGAGCATGCCGAAGGCGTGCACTGGAACGAGATTGATGTTGATTTCAAGGAAGGAGGCCGGCCAAGGCCTGAAGTCCTTCACGAGTTGCGCCAGAAGGTTGAAGCGGTCGGCGATATATACGTGAACATCGGTCAACCGATCAGCCACCGGCTGGATCATTTGCTCTCAGGCGTCCGCGCGCAAATCGCAGTCAAGATATTTGGTTCTGATTTAACCGAGCTCCGGCGCTTAGGATTGCAGGTAGAAAGGATTATGAAAGAAATCCCAGGCGTCGTTGATCTTCAATTAGAGCCACTTGTCCTAATCCCGCAGCTCAAAATCGCCGTTGACCGGGAAGAAGCGGGACTTCATGCCATCCGGCCTGGCACTCTGGCCGAAGATTTGGAGATGGCGCTTAACGGCGAAACGGTGGCGCAGTTTCTTGAGAAACAGCGTATCTATGACATTTTCATGCGACTCGATGATCAGTCGCGTTCGGATCCAGAGTCCATTGAGTCTACTGTGATTAAAACACTTCCCAACGCGCACCTCGTCCGCGTGGGGGATGTGGCCAAGGTTTATAAAGGGACGGGTCCCAACATGGTCAACCGGGAAGATATGCAAAGGCGGATCGTTGTTTCGGCCAATTCGCACGACCGTGACTTGGGCAGTTTGATCAAAGAAATTCAAGACAAGATTGCAGATAAAGTGAAACTCCCAGCCGGATATTTCATCACCTATGGTGGGCAATTCGAAAGCCAAGAGAAAGCGTCCCGCTTGATTCTCTTTCTTGGAGTCCTTTCGCTCCTTGGGATCTTTGTCGTTCTTTATATTCATTTCCGTTCCACGATGTTGTCTCTCCAGATCATGCTGAATGTGCCTCTGGCTTTGATTGGGAGCATCGTCGCTATTTATCTGACGGAACGGGTCTTGTCAGTGGCCACACTCATCGCGTTTATTACGCTTTGCGGGATCGCAACGCGGAACGGCATTATGATGGTCAGCCATTACATCCATTTGATGAAAGAGGAAGGAGAGGCGTTTTCCGAAAACATGGTCATCCGCGGCTCATTGGAGAGGCTGGTGCCGGTTCTAATGACGGCCTGTGCGGCGGCTTTGGCCTTGGTCCCACTGCTTTTGTCGAAAGGCGATCCTGGTAAAGAGATTCTTTATCCGGTGGCGGTGGTGATCGTCGGCGGGCTTATTTCATCCACGCTTCTCGACATTGTGGTTACACCGGCGGTCTTTTTCCGTTTTGGAAAGACGGCGGCTCAAAAACTTTTGATGTCCCAAGAAAATGAAAAATTAAAACTGACAAAAGAAGGAGACGGTCTATGAGAAAGTTAGCGGTGGCAGTGCTTATTGGAAGCTTAAGTCTTGGCGTTGGGCGGTCTTTGCTCGCTCATGACGAAGGACATGGTCCCAAGTTGACTGACGAAGGAAAACAAGGCGGCGTGATATCCCCGGTCATTGATAAAAAAGATGTCAAGAAAGGCGCTAAGGCCGGGGTGGTTTACAAAGCAGAATTGGTGAGATCCGAAGACGGCATGGTAAGCGTGTATCTCTACGACAAAGAAATGAACGCGCTTGATTTGGCGAAATTCGAAAAGACCGCCAAGGGCAATGTGGAGATCGAAGTGAAGAAGAAGTATATGACGACGCCCTTTACGCTCACACTGACGGACGGAGCATTTACCGGTTCCGCGCCAAAAGCGACCCGAAAACCGTTTAACATTGATGTTTATCTCAGAGAGGGAGGCCGTGATCTGCTCGCAGCCTTCGACGACTTGGATTGATCACCAAATGAAGGGAATGTTCTTAACTCACGCAAGTCTGGCAGTAGGGATAATGTTGCTGACTGGCCCCAGTTTGGCGGTCAGCGACATCGCCCTCAGATACGAAGACTTGCCCGAACTTGTCCGCAGCCAGAACAAAAATACTTTAAGCGCTCATGTGTTTCATGAATCCGCCGAAATTCGGCGGCGTCACCTAAAGCGATCCTTCTTTCCGACGCTTCGGCTGGAGGCTGGGTACGAATCTTTAAAAACGGGAGTATATGAAAGCGACGAACAGCCCTATGGCGATCTTGAAGCGCGCCTCAATCTTTACAGAGGAGGGCGTGACCGTTCCGAAGAGGGAATTCGCCAAGCGGAAGAGGGCGCTGCTTCTGCGGCGGCAACAAAAAGTTATCGCCATGAACTTTTCAAGGCGCGGCAAGCCTTTTGGGAATTGGTGCACGTCCAGGAGGTCGCTGGTATCCTAAAAGAGTTCATTGATCAGAATAAGCGCAATATCGCCGGAGCGCAGAAGAGAGCGGCCCGAGGCGTCACCACGGAAACCGACCGTCTTGGGTTCCAGTTGATGGATTTGGAATTGACCGAGGAACTTGAAAGCCAGAACCATGAAGTCGTCCTCATCCAAGCGGAGTTGGCTCCACTTATCGGTGTTTCGGAAGAAACAACGATTCAGACCGTTCATTCCGTTGCTCATGAACATCGAAGCGATCTTCTGGACGTTTCCATTCCGGGAGAGTTAGTGCCAGATATCCTGGCGGCCCGCTCCAACCGCCAAATCGCCGAGTCCCAGAGAAAATCCTCTCTCTCCTTGTGGAAACCGACGGTTGATCTTTATGGCGGTTATTATCTTTACACGTTGAGAGAGCGCGAATATTTGGATCGGGAGAATCGGGATGACACGGCCGTCGGTGTCAAAGCGTTATTTCATTTGTTCGATGGACTTCAATCCAAGAATCAGGCGGACTCGCTTTCCCTTCAGGCGGCGGCTTATGCGGCGCAATCGGATTATCTTGAGAATAAATTGAAATCAGATCTCCTTATTCTTAAAGAAGAGCTTCGCCATCTTGACGATCTCGTTCATTCAAGCGAGAAGCAGATCGAGATCGGTAAAAAATATCTTGCCCGGACAATGGATGAATACGACCGCGGTGTGAAAAATGCGCCGGACGTTACAAGCGCTTTTGAAAAGAATATCCATCTTCGGAGGCAGTACGCAGAGCGGCGCCGCGATTATAAACGCGCCGAGGCTAAATTACTGGAATTTCTTGGACAGTAATTGTCTACTCGGGTTGTTGACAACTAATATGGAAATCGGAATAGCGGAGGTTGAATAAATGACTCGGCGGACTTTATACACACGCGTTGTCATTCTGGCCGCGTTTATTTTTGTCGGCGCCTTGGTCTCCAGTTGGTTTCTTGTTGAGAGGCTTATTTCAGGGCCGGTTATTAAATTGCGGATTGAAGCGGCAGCCTCGAAATTTCTTCAACATCCATTGACCATTGGAGATCTTAAGTGGCACCGTTGGCCGAAATGGAATCTTGTTGGTCAAGATGTCCGTCTTTGGGAAGATTCCTCGAAGACGAAACTCCTGTTTGAATTGTCCTCGCTTGAAGCCCATCTGTCGCTTTTATCATTGCCAAGAATGACCGGCGGATTAATTCAACTAATTCGGGGGCGTCGAAATCTTGCGTCGTTGAATCCGGTGTTCGCCGGAAAGGTGAATAATCCCCCGTTTGAGGTTGATTTCAAGATTGCGATCAAAGAGGCGCCGCGGTTCACGGCCACCATTGATCTAAAGAACGCGCGCTATCACTCCACGATGATTCCACAAGTTCAAGCCGTCGTTCACAAGAGCGAGGAAGGGGGGTATACCCTTGAACGAACGGAATTTCAGGGTCTAGGCGGAAGCGTCGCGCTTCAAGGGTCTTTTCTCCCGTCCGCTTCTACCGACAGTCTTAAAATTACTTGGGAGACGGCGGGCGTTCAGGCCGAGGACCTTTTCCGTTTGGCAGGCTCTAGCGCCGAAGTGAGCGGCCAGCTCGATTCCGATGGTCATATAGAAAGCGGCACAGGTATCCACTTTATTCCTTCCATGCATGGTGAGATCAAAGTTAATTTAAAAAATGGATGGTTCGGCAATGCGACCGGTCTTCTCAAGATTCTTTCCAAACTCAATCTGACCACGCTCATCACCAAGACCACCGGAGAGCACCGCTCGCGTGTTCCCTTTGATCAAACGCACGGCACAATCAAGATTGGTAACGGCATCGCCTCAACCGTTGAGCCAATCGTGTTGGAAAATAAAACGCTCCAGATGGCGTTTATGGGCAGCTATGATCTGCATAAAAAATCCGTTGATGGAAAAGTCGTCGTGAATGTCCTGATGGTCACGGATGAAATCATTAACCTCATTCCCTTTGTGCGCAAAATCTTGCTCGGAGATAAGAAAGGCCTAACTCCCATTTGGTTCTCTGTTAAAGGGAGCGCGGCAGACCCGGACATTAGAATACTCTCGGGAAAATCGATCGCAAGTCCCGTCTGGAACATCATCGCCAATATTTTCCGACTACCAAGCGACCTTATTCAAAAAGTGCGGGGTAAATAAGGAGGGTGGAATGTTTATTGTATCGCCACGGCGGGAGACAGCCTGGTTTGTTTGGCAACGATGGTTCGATTCTTTCCCGTTCGCTTGGCCTGATAGAGCGCATTATCGGCCGCTTTAAGCAGGCCGCTTTTGTCGGTGATTTCAGGCGCGGGAT
This sequence comes from uncultured Elusimicrobia bacterium, assembly GCA_964547555.1. Lineage (GTDB taxonomy): Bacteria > Elusimicrobiota > Elusimicrobia > F11 > F11 > CAZJOE01. The sequence goes on from CAZJOE010000042.1 coordinate 5,212, forward strand.
AACACGCCACACCAATGCTGATAGTCACGGGAATCTTCGCTTCATGAACTGCGAAAGGCCGGTGTCGCACGGCTTGTCGGATGCGTTCGGCGATGACGAAGGCCGTTTCAGAAGACGTGTGCGGCATAACCACCAAAAATTCCTCACCGCCCAAGCGGCCGACTGTGTCAACCCGTCGAACACATTGCAGAACAGTTTTAGCGAGAGTGGTTAACACGATGTCTCCGTAGGGATGGCCGTACGTATCGTTGATTCTTTTAAAATCGTCAATATCAAGCATGAGACAGGTCAGAGGCTTCTCGTATCGCTTTGCCGATTCCATCTCTAGTGAAAGATGATCATGCAAATACCGCGCGTTGCGAATCCCGGTTAGCGCATCGGTCATGGCCATTTCATTGACCTTATCCAAGGCGTTTTTAACTGTTTCTGATTCGTCGACGACATTGTCGCTCCGCCGACCGAGAAAATACCCGAAAAGCACGAAGGCCGTGATGGTTCCAATCGCGGTATACGCATAGAACTCACCAAATTGAGTGAGCTCATTTTTAAGCCAGGCGGGTTGAGAAAACAGGGATCTCCAAACGAGCCATCCCAGGGGAGCCCCGCACCCCAATAAAAAACCCATAAACGCATAGATGCGTCTGTCAGGGACGTGATGCTGGTTCGACGGTGTAGTCATCGACGATGCCACCTCCTTATGATGCTCTATTCTTATATCTTTTACCCCTGGTTGTTTATGACCGGCGTCATAGTCGGAAGAGAAAATGAGAATTTCGATCCGACATTGACCTGGCTTTCCACCAAAACAGTTCCACCATGTGCTTCTACGATGCGTTTTACAATCACAAGGCCGAGTCCCGTGCTTTGTTCTCCCCCTGTTGGATTGGTACTGGTTCTCCCAAATGGTTTAAAAAGATTCGATAACTCTTCGTCTGGTATGCCTTTGCCTTGATCTGAAACGCTAATAACGACGCTCTCTCCGACAATTGTGGCGCTTATGCTAATTGTAGTGTTCGGTTTCGAGTACTTGATGGCATTTGAGATTAAGTTGTCTAAGACCTGGCGAATTCGCGGAGCGTCCATATAGATCCGGCCGAGCAGGCCTTCTGTGTCCAGTTTCAATTCGATCGATTTCTCAGCGGCAAGCAGATGGCCATCTTTTACGCAGTCTTTGAGAAAGAGCTGGATATCCGTCTCAGTGGGACGAAGTGTGAGGTGGCCACCTTCAAGTTGGCTTACATCGAGAACTTCGTTAAGAAGATTTAGAACAGTGTCTGAAGCCCTCCCCATGGATTGAATCACCTCTTTTTGCAGCGGTCTGAGATCTCCTAGCGAACCATTTTGGAAAAGTCGAACATAGCCTTGAAGGGCGCAAAGCGGACCACGCAAATCGTGAACTGCAAGGCCAAGCAGTTGATATTTCCCTTTCGTAATTTCAATGATCCGTTGATACAGCAGGCACTTCTCTACCAAGAAAGCCAGCTCACCAGCAATTTGGAGGAAAAACTCCTCATGGTCGGTGTTATAAGAAGAAGGTTTGTTGCTTGAGAAGAAGAGAAGACCCACGGGCTTTCCTGCTGCGAGAAGCGGGCACGTGAGGCTGGATCGGATACCTTCCCGAAGAATGGTCTTGGTTGATTCCGAATGAGGATTCTCTTTGAGATAGAGTTCGAGGTCGTTTATGATTCGGGGACAGCCTGTTTGGGCGAGGATCTCAAGAGAGCTTCCTTTAAGGGGGGCCGAATAACCCGGCCGTAATATAAGATCCGCCCTTTCTGAGCGAGCCCAAACAAGATGCACGGTATCCCTTTGCTCATTGAGCATGGCAAACCCGAGCCGGTCATAAGGAATGAAAGATCGAAACGAGTCATAAATGTGCTCGAGCACCTCACCGAGCATTGCACCTTCATTTATTTTGGCGGTGATCTTTGCGAGGGCATGAAATTCGTTGAATCTTGTTACCAGTGCTGTTTCGATGTCGATGAGCTTTCGGCCGAATTGGATATTGTGAGTTTGTCGCCATTTACTCGTTAAAACGCTTTCCTGTTCGTTCATCTCAGACCTCCCTGGACTGCGTAAGTATAACAATCCCTCTGGATGAAAAAAGATGTCGCATGAATTAATTGGAACAAGAGGGCGAGGCGATTAACACTGTAGAAGAGCTTCGAGCTGGGCGGTATCTTTCAGAATAATCTGGCCCCGGGATGAGGCAATCCACTTTTTCTTTTGAAATCTGCTTAACGTTCGGATGGTCGTTTCCACGGTCGTGGCAGACAACTCGCCGATCTGGCGTTTGGTGTAAGGAAGGACATTCCCGTGGGTTTTCGAAAGCTGAAATAGAGTTCTCACGATTCTTTTTTCCACAGGTTCTTGGGCGGTGCAGGTCAATTCCTGCATCATGTTGAGGCGGTTGCTGCAGAGCGTGCAAACCCCGGAAACCATAGAGGGGTATCGACGAAACATCTCCAGGAAAACACTATCGGCGATCTGGAATGAAACGGAATCAATGACGGCGATGGCCGTGCAGGGATAGGATCGGCTTGATCCGCCGAGCCGACAGAGCGTGCCGAACAGCTCTTTTGGCTGAATGATTTCGATAGCACGCGCTTTTCCATCGGATGTATATTTGAAAATTTCCAACCGCCCCTGATAAAGAACCCAAACGCTGGTAGCCTCGTCGCCTTCGGTAAAAACCGTTTCTCCCTTCGCATGTTTGACTTCCTGGGCGATAGAGGCAAGACGATCCAATTCCGGCAGAGGTAAGCCGCGAAAAGGTTCTATAGCAGAGATAAAGTTTTTGATCTTTTCCACAAAAAGTCCTATTGCTGTTAGGTTTTGGAATAGGAATAGGGGTCAGATCCCTATCCTTCTTCTCATTAGAATTTATTTCCTTCCTCATTACCAATGTTACCTAGGAGGGTGCTTGCGGGTCATATGAAGAGCGGTCCGTTAACACCGCGGTCTTTAGGTATTAACCCATGCATCTTCAGAAAGGAGCGACCTCTTCATGACGCCGGCAAATGGCAAGAAACACTCCGAAATCTTTTTCCGCCGGCTTTATGAGTCGTCCCAGGACGGGATTTTAATTTTGAAGGGAAAGGCGGGTAAAATTATCGAGGCCAACCCCTTTATTGCCCAACTGTTGGAGTATTCCGAGAGAGAATTGATCGGGAAAGAACTCTGGGAAATCGGATTATTTGAAGACAAAAAGAAATCTCAAGCGATTTTTAAAGAACTGGAGAAAAACGGCTTTGTTCGATACGAAGATTTACCGCTCAAAACCAAAAGCGGAAAAGTAAAAGAAGTCGAATTTGTGAGCAATGGCTACAACACGGGTCACGAACGGGTGATTCAATGTAACGTCCGCGATATCACCACCCGCCGAGTCCACGAAAACGAGCTCGTCGCGTCTTTTGAGACGCTGAAACAATCCTCACAACAACTGGCCGACCGAAACCTGGAATTTTCTCTGCTCAGTGAAATGGCCGATTCCCTTCAATCCTGCGTCTTGCTGGAAGAAGCCTACCGCATGCTGGCCCGCTTCAGCGTTCAATTTTTTCCCGAAACGCAGGGCGCCTTGTACGCCACGAAAAATGGCGATAACGCGGTCGTGCAAGTGATCAATTGGGGCGGAGGGATTTCCGGGGAAAAAGAATTTTCGCCCAACGAATGCGTGAGTTTAAGACGGGCTCGCGTTCATGCGGGCAATCGAGACAATGAAGACAATTCGAGTTCCAGCCTCACTTGCCAACATCTTGACGAACCGGCGCCCCATTATTATTTGTGCGCCCCCATGATCGCCTACGGCGAAATCCAAGGCGTGTTACACCTCCGCGCGGCCGAAGGGAAAAATGGTTCCGCCGGGAAATCTTCGAATCCTTTTGATAAATCGAAATTCGCTCTGGCCGGAACCATCGCCGACTACGCCGGGCT
>CAZJOE010000043.1:0-9022 GCA_964547555.1 uncultured Elusimicrobia bacterium
TATTCCGTCAAACGGAATATCCCTTTACTGTTTTCCCCATCACATCGAAAATTCTGCCGTTATTAACGAAATAAGTTCCGCTTCCTGATACATTGATGAGGGCGGATTTCATTCGAGGACTAAAAATAATAGCTCTAACGGTTGAGCGTTGCGGATCAAAAATAGCTTCGGCCTGGTAATTGGTTGAGGCTCCTGCCGCCTGAAATGGATCTCTGAACCTGTCGCCACCATAAACATAAACTGGTTTTTCCTTGATCTCTTCTGCCACCGGAGTTGGGGCGGGAGCAGGAATTATCGGCGGTGGGGGTGGCGGAACTTCTTTCTTTCCGCAACCGATTAACACAGCACCTAAAATTAAAATCAAAAAGGGACGGTAGCGCATAGTTCTGTTATCCAACATAAGCATATGTTTTCAAAGTAAAGTTAATAGTCAAATTCATTAAACCCGTGGGATCCACGTTACCCGATGGGTTTGTCACCGACAATTTTTCAAATTGAAATATTCGGTCTTGCTGGCCCAGTGTGGCCATAAATCTCACAAATGATTGCAGCGACCCCGTCATCTGAACTTCAAACTCCAATACATCAAAGTAATTAGACGGATCCCGCTTCGGATCATTGGGTTTCAATGAAACAAACCCAAGATTTTCATCGAGAGCACCACGAGTCACCGTGCGAAGAATTCCAGGAATATCTTTATCTGTGGGAAGCTGCTTTTCAATGGAGGACAATTGGGTTTGCAATTGAGCATACTCGGCTTGTAACTGGGGAAGACGGCGCGCTTGTCTTTCGGCAACCTCAATTTGCTGAACCAGTTCGGCATATTTGGTTTTGCGTTCACCGATGGTTTTAAGAGTGGGACCCAATAAATAGTTAAAGTAAACGTATCCGCCGCCCAAAACGCCCGCAATAACCAAGACGAGCATCTGTTGTTGTTGCTTGGTGAGTTTACCCATGTTCGTTAATTAGCCTCCGTAAGAGGCATTGGCCCTTGATGTTGATAAGTAAAAGTCAGAATAAAGTTGAGAGTCGATTGACCTTCGCGGTCACCTGCACCTGACTCATAGGAAATTCTGTCCAATTTGACATTCGAAAAATGAGTTGACTGCTGCAAGTTGGTCAGCCATGTCGCCAAGGCGAAATTGGAAAGGGCCCGGGAACTTAACCGGTAATCTGAGGCAGCCCCATTGGATTTTTCAAAGCGAACTTCCGTCACCCAAACATCGGATGGAATAAGGGGCAATAAATCTTCGAAAAAGACTGGGTAAGAAAGACGGCTCCTGTTGAGACCCAGAATCACATCTCGTTTTGAAATTAATTTTTGTTTTTTATCTTCGATTTCTTTAATTTGATCAACGATGGCCTGATAGGACCGAAGTGTTGCTTCTGATTGAATAATTTTGCTCTCCAATCCTTTGGCCTGGGCCACTTTCAAAGCCCAAAAAAGAAGTAAAACTCCGGCAATAGCGCCGCCGAAGGTTCCCACCAAAATATTCTGTTCTTTTTTCTGTTGAGCGGCGGCAAACTCAGGAGGGATTAAATTAATTCGAATCAACTGTCTCTCTCCTTTCGAGTGGCCAAACCAACGGCCACGGCAAAAGCGGCTCGCAAGTTAGGGTCGGGCAGATTGTCTCCCATTAAATTCGCGAACGGATCAAAAACCTCAACGTTCATATGTAACTCTTGTGAAAAATATCGATCAACACCGGCAATATTGGAAGATCCGCCACAAAGCAAGATCCTGTTGACCTGGCGTTCCGGATTTTGAGAAAGGAAAAAGTCCAAGGAGCGTTGCACTTCGGCCACCAAATCTTTAAGCACCGTCACCACCGTATTGGAGATCTGAAGAGAATCTTGATCATCTTGTGCCAAGGTCGCTTCTTTCTCATCGGGCGTAACTAAGATTTGACCTTTTCTTTTTAACTTTTCGGCTTCTTCATGTGAGCAATCAAAAATCCTCTGCAGTGATTTATTGATGTTATTGCCTGCGATAAAAACGTCGCGAACAACCCTGGAAATGCCGCTTTCCATGATGATCATGGTGGTCACACTTGCGCCGATATTGATTAAAAGAACAGTCTCCGGAATTTCATTTGAAGAATGGGTTAGCTCATAGGCATTCTCTAGAGTAAAAGCATCCACGTCCACGACCACCGGGCGAATTCCCAATTGGGTTAAAATTTCCAATCGCTGTTCGATTAACTCTTTTTTGGCTGCCACCAGTACCGTTTCCATTTTGGTTTGTCCATCTTCCACGATGTCTCTTAAAATATGGAAACTCATGTTGACTTCGGGAATAGCGAAGGGGATGTAAGGTTCGGCTTCAAATTGGATGGTTTGCTCAAGCTCTTGGTGGGTTAATTTAGGCAATTTAACATACCGAACGATAACGGAGTTGCCGCTGACAGAGATAGCTCCGATTTTGGGAATCTTCTTGTCTTGTTGGAGAAAATCTCCGATGAGGAGTTTTAAGGCCTCCATCCGGTCCATCACAGGAGTTTCAGGGGCAGATTCTTTAGGGTCCAGTTCACGATAGGCCCACCGAACCACCCGGTGCCCGTCTAACTGGACGATTTTAACAGAAGTGGAACCCAAATCGATTCCCAGGGTTTCTTTGGCCTTTAAGAAACTTAGCGACGGTACTTTGATCATCGACTTCAACTTATTTATATCAAGGTTCATTTCAGATCCATAAAAAAACGCCTCGTGTAAGACTGTTTAGCAGCCCTCTCATCACTCGGCGTTTTCAGTTCTATTTCCAGCAACAATTCTATTGAAGTCTATTTTCACTGGCCATTGTTGTCAAGGGAGATTTAATAAAAATTCGTCTAAAACCGTGAATGTTAATTCGAAAAAAACATTTCCTTCCAAAATTCGAGAATCGTCGGAAATCTGAGCCTGGCCACCAGGGTCAAAAAAGCGGCGATATTTAAAAAAGGTCCAAAGGGAATATATTGGTGTCTTTTTATCAACTGCAAGAGCAAGCCAACGCCCGAAAAAAGGGCGCCGATCATTGAAGCTAGGAAAAATATGAGAAAGGCTCCCTCTCCGCCCAAGAATGAGCCGAACCCGGCCAACAATTTAACATCTCCCAAACCCAAAACTTCTCGTCCTAAAATCTTGGCCCCTCCGACAGATAATCCCCAAACAAGTCCCCCACTGGCTAAGAGACCCATCAGCGAACAAAGGACCCGATCATTCAGTGTATGGCCCAGAATGGAATTCACAGGCGAGATCAGAACTCCAATGATAATCAACCCATAGCTCGCCTGGTCTGGAATTATTTTCCAATCCAGGTCCGTCACAGTTGTAACCAGCATAATAAAGCAAAAAGCAAATAAGCCAGTTAGGAAAATAGTTCCGCCGGCATCCATAGAAAATGGATAGATCCAATAGATGAAAATCCATGAAAGAGGAAGCAATATCTCAACAAGGGGATAGCGCCAGGAAATAGGCGAAAGGCAGTTCCTACACCGTCTTTTTAGATAGAAAAAACTCACGAGAGGAAAATTGTCGTACCAAGCAATTTCCTTGTTGCACCAAGGACAATGAGATCGTCCGGGTTTTTTAACCGATTGACCTTTGGGCCAACGATAAATGCACACATTCGCAAAACTTCCAAACTCCAGGCCGAAAATGAAAATTAAAATAGAAGCAAAAACTGGGCTCATTCAATTATGTTCCTTCATTTGTTTCTACAAAAAAAAAGCACCTTCAAACTGAAGGTGCTTTTTTTTGAAAAAACTTACTTAATTAGTTGCCGCTCCAAGATGTGCCTTTTGTATCCATATGAGTACAATTAACAAACACTTGACCCAATAACTGCCCATTATAAACCAATGGGGAAGCAGTGCCAGCAGCATCACTAGCCACTTGACCATCAGAAGCAAGAACTTTGGCTTGTCCGGCAGCAGGCGCTCCAGCAATTCTTCCACCTGTGTGACCGATGTTGTTTAGCGTGGTAGGCAGCGTAAAGTCGCCTAAACCAGTAGAAGTATTCATGTACTTGTCGCCATTGGTTAGGGCTGCATAGAAGCTCGCGGGAAGAGGATTCACCCCTTCCGTATCACCGTAGTAGATGCTTAATGCGCTGCGAACGGAACCGACGTTACCTTTGACGGCTGATTCTTTTGATTTGGAAACAAGTTCAGCGAACTTAGGAATGGCCACGGCGGCCAAGATACCTATAATAGCGACAACGATCATAAGTTCGATAAGCGTGAATCCTTTTACTTTTTTTGTCTTAATGAGATTCATTTAGAAACCTCCTCCTAATATAACGACTCTGCGACTGTATAGAAAAAAGTATAGTGGCATCCCCCCCCAAAGTCAAGGGATTTGTCAATAAATTCGAATTGAATAGTCCGGCTGTTTTTACGACCCCCGCCTCACAACAATTTATAGATTTCGACGCCATTTTTGGCATAGAAAAGCGTCGTTTTTCGACGGATTAACTCAGTAAAAACGTTCTTTCCTCGCTCGGAAAAACCGAACCGACTTATCCCCCCCAGCCGTGTCATCTCATCTTGATTAATACAGAGGTAGGAAATTTTTTCATTTTTTAAAAATTCAACAAGGTTGTCAGAAGTTTCCGATTGATTGGCCCATGCTGCCGCCTGGGACAACGCAAATATATTTGATGCGACATAAGGAACACGGAGATGAGATGTTCTTTGTTCTCCTAAAACCAAGACTTTCTCCTCTCGTTGGACCGTGCCATTTAAAAGTTGGTAAGCCGAATAATAGGAGAGTCGTTTGGCTAAAAAAACATGAAACTTCTCTAAGCCCAACGGAACCGATAAAACTTTCAAATCGGCGAATAAAAGTGAAACAATAAAAAAATTGGAAATGAGCCAGGGCCCCGTCAATAGGTATGCCAAAAATTTCTTGTGCCATTTCTTATCAATAACAAGATCATAAAGGACACAGGCCACGATCATGGCGAACACGGGCAATATTCCCACAAGAAACCGCAAAACAGGTTTGGTTATCAGCCATACCAAAAAATGACAAATTCCATACGCCATCAAGAAGTTGGTTTGACGATTTTTCTTCAAGACAAATAAAGCCAATAAAAATCCATAGAGGAAAAGACCCCAACCAAAGTCGCCGAGAACATCCATTCCTCCGCCAAAAGGCAGTCCTGAAGTGGCAATTCTCCAAGGAGAAAAAATGACTTCAAAGAAAAGATTGCTCTTCGCCCCATATTCGGTGAGCATTTGAAAATAGCCGGCCGCGTTCGCGCGGGTCCACCCTTCGGGAGTACCAAGGACATTGAATAGAAATGGAAAAACCGGATTTCCCACATGGATAAAATTCTTTACAAGCCAGAATCCAAAAGGGAACAAAAAGAAACTTCCAAAAAAAAGCAGCGGCTTCGGCTTAAATGATCTTGAAATCAAAAAATATCCACCAACAAATAAACTCAGCATAAGGAATGTTAATCCGCCGGTATATTTCGTAGAGGCGGCAATCGAACAAAAAATAGCCGAGATCCCCATCCACGCCGGGTTCCAGTTCTGTTCCCATGCCTCATAAAAGGTGAGGAGCGCCATAAGGGTAAAAAAGGCCAGGGGAACATCTACGTAAGCGCCAAAAGATAACAGCAGAACGGGTGGCGCCGTCCACCACAAGCCAACAGCCAGGAGGCCTTGGTTTTTCCAACCTTTAACTGACATCCAGGCGTAGATGACCAGGGAAGTTAAGACAGAAATAATCCACCCTATGAGGTTGATCGCATAATCAGGCGATAATTTTTTGCAGAGACTTATCACCAGCAAAGAAATCATTTCCATGTTTTGAGGAAAGTAAGAGTACAAGTTTGAAGGTATTTCCGAGATTTTCCCATCCATATTGTAAAGGGAAGGAATAGCAAGATGGTAGACCAGTGAATCATAGTAGGTGATCGGAGAGAAACACGCGATAAAGGAAAAAAGCAGGCCCGTTCCACCGAGTAGAAAAAATACTCCCTCAAGAGAAAAGAAGGTTAAAGCGGGTGGTTTGCTCAAATTTTCAAAAAGCGAAACGAATGATCGGATTTGGACAATAAAGATGAAGCTTAAAATCAAAGCAAATCCCAGGAGCTTTTCCGGTAAAGGGCCGGGAACCACCCACCCCAATAAAAGAACTCCCGTAGAAACACCGCCCAGTCCCAATCCAAAAGCCAACGGAAATAAAAAGAGAGGTGTGGAAAGTAGTTTTGATGGACCGAGAGAGGTTTCGCCCAACAAATTCAGCAGGAGATTTCCCAGCGCAAAACAGGAGCAAACAAGGAGGAAGGCGACGCCGCAACTAAAAAGTTTGAAGACAAATTCTGGGATTGGATAGGAGTTAAAGTAAACCACCAGAGTCGACAAGAGGTATCCCGAAAAGATCAGAAAACCAAACACGGGCAGGAAACTCCGCAAAGGAACCTTCAATTCATTTAACCAAGAACCAAATATCTCTTCTAGGCCTTGCCCGCAAGGGAACCCAATTCGAACATGGGCAGGAACATGGCAATGACGATAAATCCGATGACGGCTCCCATTAAAACAATAATGATCGGTTCGATCATGGAAGTAAGGCCTTTCACGGCGTTATCGACTTCTTGATCGTAAAAGTCAGCAATTTTGGTCAACATCGCGTCCAGATTTCCTGTTTCTTCTCCAATAGCGACCATCTGAATAACCATGGGAGGGAATATATTGGCTTTCTTAAGAGGAACAGCGATTCGTTCTCCCTCTTTCACAGCATCCCGAGCCGACATGATGGCAATTTCTATGACACGATTGCCGGCGGTTTTGGCCACTGTTTCTAACGCCTGAAGAATAGGCACGCCCGATTTAACGAGCGTTCCAAATGTTCGAGTAAATTTGGCCACGGAAACTTTCTTTAAGATCATTCCAAAAATGGGGAGTTTGAGGACCAATTGATCGATTGTTTTTCGTCCTGATTCAGTGGCTCGATATTGTTTTAACCCAAAGAAAATAGCAAAGGGGGTCGCCACCACGATGTACCAAAACCCTCTTAAGAAATCGGAAAGGTCGATCATGATCTGCGTCAACATTGGTAGCTCAGCGCCAAAACCTTCGAAGATCTTTTTAAATGTCGGAATAACGCCCATGATTAAGAACAAGGTGACACCACCGGCCACCGAGGTCACAACCGCCGGATACATCATGGCGGACTTTACTTTTCCCTTAAGGGCCTCAGCGGATTCCAAATAGGCAGACAACCGTTCCAAGATGATGTCCAAAATACCACCCACTTCACCGGCCTTTATCATCGAGCAATACAAATCATCGAACGCAGCCGTATGTTTTCTCAGAGCGTCCGTAATGGACAACCCCGCTTCAATGTCCTCGCGAACATGGTGAACGATATTTTTAAAAACCTTTGTTTCCACCTGTTCTTCCAGAATCGTTAAACCTTGCACCAAAGGAATTCCAGCCGAAACAAGGGTTGATAACTGTCGGGAAAAAAGAACCAGCTCTTTTGGCTTGACGGTGGGTTTAAAGGGATTAATCGCCGCAAAAGTATCAGCGAGAGATTTTCCGGCCACATTGATTTCTAGAACGGTGAGTTTTTGCTTGCGCAGTTGATCGATGGCGCTTCGTTGATCGGCTGCGTCGATAACGCCTTCCGTTTTACTGCCGGTTAACATTTTTGCTCTATAAGCAAATGCGGGCATCGTGCTTTCTCCTAACTATTTGCGGCGCGGCGGGCGCCGTGAGTTGAACGGGTAGAAATTAGCTTATCCAGTTCGTCCGGTTCCATGGAATGTTCCATCGCTTCTTTCCGGTTCAGCTTCCCTTTAAGGACAAGCTCTGCCAAGGACTGGTTCATGGTTTGCATTCCGAACTTTCCTCCGGTTTGCATCAACATGGGAATTTGTTCTGTTTTGGCCTCACGAATTAAATTTTTAATAGCCGGCGTGTTAATCAACACTTCGCAAGAGAGAACCCGACCCGTGCCCGAAATGTGCGGAAGTAAATTTTGTGAGAAAACACATCGCAACACAAAGGAAAGTTGATTTCTTACTTGGGGTTGCTGATGGGATGGGAAAACGTCGATGATACGGTTCATCGTCGATTGAGCGTCGTTGGTGTGAAGCGTCGCAAAAACCAAATGGCCCGTTTCCGCGATGGTCAAAGCAGCTTGAATCGTTTCCAAATCCCGCATTTCTCCGACCAGGATGACATCTGGATCTTGTCTTAAAACGTATTTCAACGCATTTTGAAAACTGGACGTGTCCTGCCCGATTTCTCTCTGGTTAACAATGCATTTTTTGTGCTGGTGAATAAATTCGATGGGATCTTCAACCGTGATGATGTGACCGGTGCGCTGGGAATTCAGGAAATCCAACATGGAAGCCAATGACGTGGATTTGCCTGATCCCGTGGGCCCTGTAACAAGAATAAGCCCTTTCGGATACTTGAGAACTTCAAAAGTCACTTCAGGCAACCCCAGTTCTTCGAACTTCATGAAATTGGATTGAATCGAGCGCAAGGCAGCGCCCACACTGCCGCGCTGCCGGAACACATTCATACGAACCCGACCTACTCCTTTGATTCCAAAGGACAAATCCAATTCATTTTTGGCTTCAAATGTTTGGCGTTGTTGATCCGTGAGAAGAGAATAAATGAGGCGCTGGCAAATATCGGGAGTTAATTTTTCAAAGGGAGTGGCCACAATTTCGCCATCCACTCTTAACATGGGCGGCGCTCCAGAGGTGAGATGAAGGTCGGAGGCATGCTTTTGAACCATCATCAATAAGAGATCACTCATGCTGACCATTTCATTACTCTCCCGTGGATTCGGATGTCGTGACCCTAATAACTTCTTCAATCGAGGTCAAGCCCGCAAATAGCTTTTTTACTGCGACTTCTCGCAAGGATTCGACTCCCGTCCTCGTCGCCGCCATCCTGATTTCATAGGGCGGCGCGCTTTTCACAATGAGTTGCCGCATTTCCTCATTGATTTCCAAAACTTCATAGATACCCACGCGTCCTTTGTATCCGGTCTTGTTGCAATGATCGCA
>CAZJOE010000044.1:0-8780 GCA_964547555.1 uncultured Elusimicrobia bacterium
TCGCGAGCCGGTTCTATGGGGACGCGAAAGAGTGGAAGAAGATCTACTCGGCCAATCGCCACCTTCTTGAAACCACTCAGAACATCGAAGTGGGGCAGAAGATAGTTTTGCCTTAAAGACGAACTCCAGATCGTCTCAATGCATAGCCCCCGCCAATAACCTTGGCGGGGGCTTTTTTGCTACACTTCGCTTCCCCTTCTGAAGCATCCCTCACTTCAATTCACTCTCCCCTCCGAAAGGAGTCGTTATGCTCGCTCATGTTTTTTCTGCGGCGGTTCATGGTATTGAGGGAATTCCCGTTAGTGTTGAAGTTGATTTTCGATTTGGGTTGCCGGCGTTCAATATTGTCGGACTCCCCGATACGGGTGTGAGAGAGTCCCGAGAACGTGTGATCGCGGCCATTAAGAATTCCGGGTTTTCATTTCCGCTGCACCGAATCACCGTCAATCTGGCGCCCGCTGATATAAAAAAAGAAGGTCCCGCTTTTGATTTCGCTTTGGCGATTGGTGTGATGGCCGCCGCGGAAATCCTGCCGGTTGAATGTATCGAAGGTTTCGCTTTTCTTGGAGAGCTAGGACTCAATGGGGAGTTGCGGCCTGTTCGAGGAGTTCTTCCTTGTGCGATGGGTCTTCAGAAAAAAGGACTTAAAGGATTATTGCTCGCTGAAAAGAATGCGCCTGAGGCTGGTTTGGTTGAGGGTCTTCCCATATTTCCCATGAAGAATCTTGAAGAAGCGGTTCAATTCCTCGTCAGTGAAAATAAACGCGCCCCCTTTTTATTGGACCGAAAAGAAATCTTTCGCTCCTCTCAAGATTGCTCTGTTGATTTCTCCGACGTAAAAGGCCAAATATTGGCCAAGCGTGCGCTTGAAATCGCGGCGGCGGGGGGACATAACGTTCTTCTGTTGGGACCGCCAGGATCTGGGAAAACTTTATTGGCGCGCCGGCTTCCGACTATTCTTCCCGATCTCACTTTTGAAGAGGCGCTCGAAACAACCAAAATTCATTCGGTGGCCGGAATGCTTCGCCATGGGAAAGCGCTTGTGGCGATGCGTCCCTTTCGAAGTCCGCACCACCAAACCAGCAGCATCGCTTTAATCGGTGGGGGATCTCATCCCCGTCCCGGTGAAGTTTCGTTGGCGCATCGAGGGGTTTTATTTCTGGATGAGTTTTCAGAGTTCAGTCGGGCCGTTTTGGAAGGATTGAGGCAACCCTTGGAAGACCGGTTTGTCACCGTTGTCCGTGTGGCGAGCACCGCCCAATATCCCGCCGACTTTCTTTTGATTGCGGCGGCCAATCCCTGTCCTTGCGGTTATTTGGGGTCCCAGATAAAGATATGTGTTTGCACGCCTCCCCAAATCCAAAAATACCGGGCCAAAATATCAGGTCCTCTTTTGGACCGAATTGATCTCCATATTGAAGTCCCCACTCTAAAAATAGAAGAGCTCACTGGCGAAAGCGGAGTGGGAGGAGAAACTTCTTCTTCGATTCGAGGGCGGGTGGTGGCAACGCGGAACATTCAGTTGGAGCGATTTAAAGAAATAGGGATTTATGAGAATGGGCAAATGAATGTTCAACAAATCAGGCGTTACTGTCCACTTACCAAGGAGGGAGTCGATCTTCTTAAGCGAGCCGTCAAATCTTTGGGTTTATCCGCACGCGCTTATGATCGAATTCTGAAAGTAAGCCGGACCATCGCCGACTTCAAAGGGGAGGAAAATATCGGTCCTTCCGATCTGGCCGAAGCCATCGGTTACCGGGTCTTGGACCGGACGTCGGATTCCCCCAAGGAATTACAAGTGAACCCTTGACAGAGCCCAGAATAGAACTTAACTTTGTCGATAACGGCCCCATAAATGCCTTGAAAATTGGTGCCAATTCTGGAGGTAGGAGACCATGACACGCAAACCAAACTATTCCATTTTTTTAACCGGACTTGTCCTCATTTTAGGAGCGGCAATTCTCAACTCATCTTCAATGGCTGATACTTACAATGGAGAAGATGAGACCATGCAGCCCATCGCGACGGACTCTTCCCAGAAAGAACTCATGGAAGCCAAAGAGGCCCTCGATTCGATGAGTGGTTTGGAAGAACTTAAACCCAAGGAAACTCAACAAGATAAAAAAAGACCGGCAAAAAAATCTCGCCCCGCTGAAGCCTTTGTCGTCGGTCCCGATTGGGAATTTGATGGTTTTGTGGCGGGTGGACAAGACCAGGCCATTAAAGGAATGTTTTCGGTTAATGACCTTGTTTATTTGAATGTGGGATATGGACAAGGATTAAGTGCGGGAGACAGAGTTGGTATTTTTAGACGCGGTGATCAAATTCGCGATCCGCAAACAAGTCGCGTGATTGGTTTTGAGGTAAGAAAAATCGGGATCTCCGAAGTTTCCGATCGGATTGAAAGCGACACTTGTTCGGTCCGCATCATCAAATCCTACGAAGCCGTCGAAATTGGAGATCTGGCCCGCCGCGAGGATTAGTGAGAAAATTTCTTCTCACCGCCATTCTTCTTTTTTTAGGAATCCGTTACGGTGTTACCTTTCTCATCTCGGAAGATTTCCAAAAGTATGGAGATAGAGAAAAAGCCCAGTGGACTTGTCACGTTAATAATGTTTTGGGTGGCCTGTGTCAAATCGGAAGTAAGTATCAAAGGGCCTTTCAGTTTTTCGATCGCGTTGCAACCCGGTGCCCTGAAACACCTATGGCAGAGAAAGCACTTTTTCAAAAAGCCGCCTGTCTCGAAAGTTTGGGGCAGCCCCTGCAAGCCTTGGCGGTTTATCAGGAATATACTGAAAAGTATCCGAATGGAGAGAATTTTCGACTGTCCCATCGCGCTGTTGACCGTATAAAACTAGCTCGATAACGCGCATCACCCTTTTTCCCCCTCCTCAATACTCCCCTCCTTAATTATTACTAACTAAGGAGATTCGTATGTCCCATAGCGATGAAGAATATTCGTCTCACCGACTTAATTACATAAAAAGTTTGACCCCGCCTTATCTTGCGGAGCTGTTGACTAAATTTGGATCGGCGGCCGCTGCGATCCAAGCGGGGCCTCAATCTTGGGCCGAGGTGTTTAAAGAGGACCGAGTTCTAGAATGGATTGAATCGGAATTTTTCGCTTCGCTGCGCGAGGCTGATGAAGATTGGGATTTAATCCAGAAAGAGAAAATTCGAATTTATATCCGACATTCAGGACCTTATCCATTGCTGTTAAAAGAAATATCGGCCCCTCCGCTTATTTTATATGTCCGCGGAGACGATATTTGCGAGCACCCCATGGCCTTGGCCGTGGTGGGAAGTCGGCGATGTTCTTATTACGGACAGAAAATGGCGGGAGAGATTTCGCGTGACTTGGCCCGATTAGACATTGTTACGGTGAGTGGGCTGGCTCGTGGAATCGACAGCGTTGTTCATGAGGAAACCTTAAAAATGGGAGGTCGAACGTGGGCTGTTTTGGGATGCGGGTTGGCTCGCTGTTATCCTCCGGAGAACAGAAAATTATTCGATTCTATCGCCGAACAGGGAGCCGTCATTAGTGAATTTCCCTTAAGAAAAATGCCCTTCCCGGGAAATTTTCCGAGGAGAAATAGAATTATTGCCGGCCTCACCCATGGGACGGTGGTGGTTGAAGGAACAGTTAAAAGCGGGTCCCTTATTACGGCGCGCCTGGCGGTGGGAGAAGGAAGAAGCGTGTTTGCGGTGCCGGGACAAGTCACGTCCCCTTTGAGTGGGGCCTCTCACTACCTTATTCAACAGGGGGCCAAATTGATCCAAAGCGTGGGTGATATTGCTGAAGAATTACCAGCGCCATGGCCAGAAAAGTGGCAAGTCTTACAGAAAGCGCCTCCGCAAAATCAGCCGAATTTTCCGCCCGAGGTAAAGGCCATTTTGAATTTTCTGGAGGAAGGACCCTTGCCGAAAGAGATTTTAGCGCAGCGGTTAAGTTCGCCCGGCATGGAGCTGGCGCCGCTCCTTTTTGAAATGGAAATACAAGGGCTTGTGCGGGTGTTGCCGGGAGGGTTGTTAACCAGGGGTTGAAAAATACTTCCCTCGTGTTACAATTGTGAACCTTATGGCGTCATTGGTCATCGTTGAGTCACCTACAAAAGAAAAAACCATCGGAAAAATTCTTGCGGGCGGTTACATCGTCAAGAGTTCTTACGGACATGTTCGCGATTTGCCCCAACGGAAATTGGGCGTGGACATTGAAAAGAACTTTGAGCCGTCCTATGTGGTTTTGCCGCGCGCCAAAAAACTTCTTCCCGAATTAAACAAAGCCGCCAAAAACGCGACCAACATTTTCCTCGCCACGGACTATGACCGGGAAGGGGAAGCCATCGCCTGGCATTTGGCCCAGCTTTTAAAAGTACCCACCAATAAAATTAAACGGATTACCTTTCACGAAATCACACCGGAAGCGATCAAGGCCGCTTTGAAAACGCCCCGAGGTTTGGATACACACTTGGTGGATGCCCAGGTAGCGCGGCGGGTCTTGGACCGGTTGGTGGGATACAAACTTTCTCCGCTGTTGTGGAGGAAAGTGAAGCGAGGATTGTCGGCGGGACGCGTGCAGTCCGTGGCGGTTCGGATCATCTGTCAAAGAGAAGAAGAAATTTCCGTTTTTAAAGCCCAAGAATATTGGACTCTTTCCGTTTTGCTTGAGAAAAAAGGGGCCGAACCTTTTTGGGCGCACCTCCATGCGCATGGCGCCAAGAAGTACGACAAGTTGGATGTTTCCTCTAAAGATATCACCGACAAAATCGTTTCAGATCTTGAGCAAGCTTCTTACACCGTTCGTAGCGTTGAAGCCAAAGAGCGGCGTCGACAACCGGGAGCGCCTTTTACGACAGCGAGTCTTCAACAAGAAGCCTCGCACCGCTTGGGATTTCGCGCTCAGCGGACGATGATTATTGCCCAGCAACTTTACGAAGGAATTGCGCTTGAAAGTGGAGGGCCCGTCGGACTTATCACTTACATGAGAACGGATTCCACTTTTATCGCCAAGACCGCTCAAGCCGAAGCCATCGGATATGTGGAGAAAAAATACGGAAAAACTTTTCTTCCACCAAAACCCCGTATTTACAAAACAAAAACCAAAGGCGCCCAAGAAGCGCATGAAGCGGTTCGTCCCAGCTCCGTTTTGCGGGAACCTCAAGCCATTAAGAATTTTTTATCGCCTGAGCAATTCAAGCTTTACACCTTAATTTGGGAACGGTTTTTGGCGAGCCAAATGGCGGACGCCGTGTATGACACGGTGACAGCCGATATCGAAACCAAGCCTCACTCCTATATTTTTAGGGCCAATGGGCGTACTCTCAAATTCCAAGGATTTCTTGCGCTCAATCCCGCGCTGGACGACGCGGAACAAAAATCCGAAATGCTTCCACTTTTGGACAAGGGAGAAAATCTCCAGAAAAAAGAGCTTAAACCCGAGCAGCATTTTACTGAACCTCCCCCGCGTTACAACGAAGCGAGTTTGGTGAAAGCGATGGAAACGCTCGGAATCGGCCGGCCTTCCACTTACGCGCCGATCATCCAAACGATATTGGGCCGCGGCTATGTGCGTCTTGAAGAAAGACGTTTTCTCCCCACAGAATTGGGGAAAACAGTCGACAAACAATTGGTGGATAATTTTCCTGAGATCGTGGACGTTAATTTCACCGCGCATCTCGAAAGCCGTCTCGATGACGTGGCCGATGGGAAAACAGATTGGTAGGGGGTCGTGGGAGATTTCTGGAAACCTTTTTCCAAAAAACTTTTAACCGCTGAAACGGAGATGAAAGTTTTAAAACCCAAAGCTCAAGAAACAGACATCAAGTGCGAGACCTGCGGTTCAATGATGGTGGTTCGCGAAAGCCGGTTCGGAAAATTCCTGGCCTGCTCCACCTATCCCACCTGCAAATACAAAATGTCTTTGGACAAATCCGGCAATCAAGTGAAACCTGAGGAAACCGGAGAAAAATGTGAGCTTTGCAGCAGTCCGATTGTGGTCCGGGTTGGCCGCCGCGGGAAATTCTTGGCCTGTTCTGGATTTCCGAAATGCCGGTTTACCAAATCGCTTCCCAAAGAAGACAAGGCGCCGGCGCAGCCCTCTGGCGAAAAATGTGAAAATTGCGGTAAAGAAATGATCATTAAGCACGGCCGCTTTGGCGAATTTTTAGCTTGTTCAGGCTATCCTGATTGCAAAACAATCAAAAAGAACTTTACCCCACAACCCGCCGCCTAAAGACGTAATCTCATCGGTATGGAGATTGACCTCGCCGTTCGAAAGTTTCTATTGACCCTCAAAGTGGAACGTAATTTTTCACCCGCCACGCTTCGCGCCTATTCCATCGACTTAAGAGAGTTAACCGCCTTTATCAAGGAACGAAAAATAACAGTGAATGAATGTGACCGGATTTTTATCCGGTCCTATTTAAGTCATCTTCGCCAGCGCCCCTTGAGCCGCGCTTCTGTTTTAAGGAAATGGGCGTCGCTCCGTTCTCTTTTTAAATATCTCACTCGGGAAGAAATACTTCCGTTCAATCCCTGTTTAAATCTCCCCACGCCCAAAAAAGAACAGCGGATCCCTGCTTTTCTTACTGAAAAAGAAGTTGACCGGTTAATCAACCAAATGAGCCAAGCCAAAAAACCTTTGGTGGCGCTGCGCAACCGAGCGATGGTGGAACTTCTGTATTCATCTGGATTGCGCGTGGCGGAGATGGAAAACTTGGATGTCGAAGACATTGATTTCTGGAATGAAACAACGCGTGTGGTTGGAAAAGGGAATCGCGAAAGGATTGTCCCGGTGGGAGCAACCGCCCTTAAAGTGATTCAGGATTATTTAAAAACCAGAGGAGAATCGGTGGGCCGGCGTCCTCTCTTTACGAACTTAAGAGGCGGTCGTATCACCTCGCGCGCCATTCATATGATTGTGGAATCGGGCGCCCGGAAGTCGGGGATCACCCGGCAAGTGGGGCCGCACACGCTCCGGCATAGTTTCGCCACGCATTTATTGGACCATGGATGCGACTTAAGGAGCGTCCAAGAAATGCTGGGCCACAAAAACCTCTCCACAACCCAAATTTACGCCCACGTGACCACCGAAAGGCTGCGCAAGGTCTACCAGAAGGCCCATCCAAGAGCCTAGGCAAAAATCGCATCTGTTTTTAGATACGATTACATAAGAAAATCAAGCCCCAATTGTTACTAGTTTTTTACGTGATCTTAAGGATCTCTTAATGCCCGCCCAGCTATTATTGACCCATCAATATGGCCCCCTCAAAATTCACAAAAACTATTTCAGTTTTGTTGGCGTTTTCCTTTGTTTCGCAGACAGCTTTGGCTTCCCTTGCCGAATCAAACATTTGGAAAGAAAGACGCCGGGTTGTCCAGACACAGACTGTTGCGGCAGTTTCGCAATTGTCTTTGCCTCGGCCTGCGCTTTCCAAAATTCCAGATTTAACCAAGGCCATTAACCTCGAGAATCAATCCCGTATCACCGCTCCCTTAAAAAATATTCCCCAAAACCTGGTTACGATTAAATGGCCTCAAAAAAATCTATCCGCCGCTAAGACCCTCCTCCATTTTCAAGATGTGCACTTAAATGCTGAGGCGCAGGCCAACATGGCGCAGGCTGTGCAGAAGCTTCTGTCCTCCCGGCAGATTCAGTTCCTCGCCTTGGAAGGGGCCGAGGGCGATCTTCATCTGGACCGTTTTCATCTTTTGAAGGATCCCGAAGCCGTGAAAATAACGGCCGATTATTTGCTCATGGAAAATAAGATCTCAGGACCCGTCCACGGCGCTCTGGCGGCCCCGTCACTCAAGGATGTCGCCGTGGTCGGTGTAGAAGATGAAGCCGTATATCAGAAAAATATCGAAGCCTATCTCGCCTCCCGGTCGTTGAAGCCACAGGCAGCGGCCGCTCTGGCTCATCAGAAAGAAATAATCCAAAAAGAGAAAAGCGTCTTTAATTCTTCCTTGGCGTCTTTTGATCATCAGCTTCACCGCTCCCTTTCGTTTGGAGAACAAGCCAATCTTCTTTTTCAAATGGCCTTCGACCACGATATCGTGGTAGATCCCCTGTTTAGCCAATACATCCAGCTCACCCATCAAGAGAAGAATTTGCGCTTGGCCCAGGTTGAATCAGAAAGAAATGTCCTCTTGTCCAAACTGGTGCGGGCGCTGGATAGAAACGATCAAAACTATTTGACGCAATTGGCGATGGAATACCGCTTGGGCCAGAAAGGGCACAAGGAGTTTTACGAAGAGTTGGTCAATCTTCTGGATCGGCACGGAATTTCTTTGGCGCATTATCCGGCCATGAAAGACTATGTCGCTTATGTGATGGGAAGCCAGCAGATTGATGGAGAAAAACTTTTACAAGAAGCCGCCCAACTAAAAAAGAAAATTTACCAGGCCTTGGTGAAGACATCTGAGGAAGAACGAATTATCAAAGAAGACGCCATTCTCACTCTTCAGGAAAAACTGATCGAGTTTAGTTTGAGTAAAGGTGAATGGGAAGAATACAAAGACCATCGCCTATCAACTAACTTCTCGTCTTTCGAGAAATTCTACTCCCTCGCCGATCGTCGCGACCACATCATGGCTGAGAATGTCGCAAAGATGTTCAGAAATAAATCAGCTGGAGTGGGAATCCTGGTGACGGGCGGATATCACTCCCAAGGGATTCGCCAAGAGATGGAACGTCGCGGCATTCAAGTGGTGACGCTGGTTCCGCGGCTCACCAAAGTGGGTTCAGGTAAAAACGAATATTTGAGCGTGTTCGCTCAAGA
>CAZJOE010000045.1:0-8771 GCA_964547555.1 uncultured Elusimicrobia bacterium
CACAACGCCAGGCTACGAACCTCTATATGAAGGGAGAGTTATCGATTTTGAAAATGCAATGGTCAATATATTCTTAGATCCAGCAACTTTAGAGTATTTCTTAAAAAATAATGACTCTCTTATAAAAGAGTTTATTTTCCCACAGGTAAAAAACTTAGGAAAAACCTCAGATTTCGAATTCAATCAAATAGTCGAGTCCGTATTCAGAAGCGACCTTCAGACCGTTGCTCAACACAACAAAGCCTTCACTTGGGATAAAGTTAAAGAGACTATAAAGAAAAAATTAAAAATCAGCAGAGATAGCGCCGCCAAACGGCTTCCCGCTGCCATGGGCCATCACATCTTCACCCTTGCTTTTGGGGCCAAAGCCGCCGACAGCTGGGTGGGCAAGACATTTGGGATTTTGTGGGCGACGGGAGAAGCGGTGGGCCTTGTTTATTTAGCGGATCATTTCCAACTCGGGTTAGCGTGGCGGCTTTTATTTGGCGTATTCTTCGCAGTGGATTTCTTACTGGCCATCAAAGCCAATCACGTGCGTGGCTCGCCGGCTCCCAAAGAAATCCGACACACCATTATTACTTGCGCTTACATTTTCCTTCCCCTCCTTTCTTCTCAAACACTTTATGGAATTAACCTTTGGTTACTTATTGCCGCCGCGTGGCACGTCATTTCCGACATTCTGGTCATTACCAAAGGTGGCACCTTGAGAACCGGTACCGAAATCCCACTTTACCGATTGCTTGTGGGAAGAATTGTTTTCGCGGCCGGAGCATTGATAGAAAAGAAGGGGTCAAGTCTCCAGTATTCAGTATTGGCCCCGGCTAAACTGAATCCTGGAGACTTGACCCCTTCTTCGTTTATCGTTCGCATCAAGGATTTAGCGAAAAAGACAAAAGAATACGTCGCACGAGACACCACGCTTCCAAAGATGCAGAAACGAGATCAGCTGAAGGCGTTGGATATGATTATCAAAGGCGATGGTATAAGAATCAAAGAGCCATCACCGAATAACCAGAAGCAGGCCGCCTGGGTTGAAGACGATAATTCCATTTCGTTCAACCGCCGTTTCATCGAAGCTCATCCACGCGACGAGGAAATCATTAGGATTTTGGCTCATGAAGCAACTCATACGACTCGGGCCGGCGCCCGTCGAGGCGCTCGCGTTAAACAACTGGATGATGAGCTTAAGGCTGCGTTTGATGCAGGCCCCACCTCACAAGAAGATGTGGCTCAGCTTGAACCAAAGATCCTTGAAGCCATCGCGCTCCAAGTATGGGACGAAAGAAAAGCGGTCGAAATGCATATGGCCGTCGATACCCTTCAAGCCCAGGAAAAAGGACTTACGCTCGGAAAATTTTACGATCAGTTAGCAACAAACGCCAACTTCTTGACTGCTACTTATAAAAGATTCGCCGATATCATCGAAAATCGTTCCACCTCATTTCTCCGTGAATGGCCACTCGAGGATCGACTGACATTCGGATACCTGATGCCCGGCTACGTAAGCCCTGGCCCCCGCGAAATCATGGAGAGAGTTGGAGTGCTCCACGGAATCACCACAGAGAATCGCAAAGCACAAGCAGAATGGATTTTAACGTGGCTTAATGATCCGCGGTTTTATGACAGTCTCGGACTTGAAAAAACGTTCTTTCAAAAATTATTTTTTGAACTCACACAGATCGGTCTTGGGATAATTTTGGTATCTGGTCGCCTCTTTAAGAGGATGACTAAATTTTTACGGGTTCTGATTATTGGGGCTCTTGTGTTGGTAGGTTCGAATCCCCATCTGGGATCGGTCTTTGGACAAGCGAATCCGGCGGCGCCCGCCGAAGGAAATGTGAAATATGAGTTCGGTATTAACGTGCCTCCTGGTCTATCGCCTCAACCGGTCCTAACCTTACTTCACCGGGTTCTTTCTCCGATCTTCGACAATGATCCCGAATTAAAGAAACTTTTTGACATCGCCTCGGCCACAGAATTGATTGGATTCACTTTTGGAACGATTGATGAATTGATTCAAAGAGAACCCCGTATTTCCCGCGAACAACTGTCCCAAACAGGCTACGCGATCACCAATCGCCGTGCTCGCGACGGCAATCACCTTCAGTTCTATATCGAACGCTCAGTTCTTGATAATCCGAATGTGCTGCTTCAGTGCATCGCCTTCGGTTTTGAATCGGCTCGGATGAATGACGAACTCGCTCAGACTCGCGGTGCGGATGTGGCCCAGATGAACAGGGACTCTCAAAAAAGGCTCGCCGATCTTTTCCGGAAAATCGCTGATTCGCCCTCAACACCACCCATCATTGATCGAGCGGCGTTGAGACAACTGGCCGAACCGCCCCGGGATCCGAGTCAAATCGTAACGGTGACCAATGCCCCTCCCTCATTCGCCGACCGGTCCTTCTTGCCAAAGGATTTTTTGGAGAAGCAGTGGGGCCAAACAATCCAGCCTCAGTCACGGACGAACCTGGCCTATTTGACCACGATCACTCGTATGAATCCAGTGACACTGCTGGCCCAGTTGGCGAGAGAGCTGGATGAGATCGACCATCACTCTCGAGCAAAAAGCGTTCGTTCTATGATGGACGAATTCTTTCGTCAAGGACTCAAAGATCCAAATTCCATCCAAACCATTCAGATCACTCCGATTGCAACCTTTTGGGATCAGCCTAACCACGGATACTTGCGCATGAACGCTCAGTTCCTTTTGGACCTTCAGCGGCAAGCTTCGGCACTCTCGAACGATCATCCCGAAGCGGCCCGTGCCATACTCGACTATTTGCAGGCCGTTCTCTTAAAAGAGTCTTATCACTGTGAAATGCCCCGACCCAAAATCTATGAGAACCAGATCTACGTCGCTGAGAAAATAAAAAACTTGGGGCCTGATGATTCAAAACGCAAAAGATTGGTTCGGGCTAGCCTTACTGCCCGCATTGCCCTTGACTTCGGTCCACATGTGCCGATGTATCAATTCCTTATCGGTCTCGGATGGATCCCTCAAAAGCTAGAGCCTGTTATTCCCCTCTTACAGGGTCACGCTCAAATCATATTGAAAGGCGTGAAGTCGGACCTGGAAAACCTCGACATCGCTAAGTTTATGGCCAATGATCCGCAAGAGATCCGCAAACTGAAATTGGATTTGGTGAGAACCTCATTTGTTCCAATGTCACTTGGAACGCCAGGCCAGTTGGGACAATGGGTTGGAGACGTGGTGCGGTGGGAAGTTCAGGAAGGCCGGATTCAAGAGACGGCTGACAGTTTTGGGATCGGCCCGGAAGCGTTTCCATGGATTTTTGATCCGGCCTATATAAAGGAAGGGGACAAAACTGAAGACTCAATTTCTGAGCGCTATCGCTTACCGATCACACTTCCATTGATTGGTTTTGGAATTGCGGGCTTGATCTATGGTATTGCTCGCTATCGGCGGAACAATAAAACTGCGGACGACGCCACTCCCAAAGAAAAAGAGACGGCCAATCCGAAAGCCGTGCTCAACCAATTTTTAAACCATACCCCTCAGACTGAAGAGATCTCAGCGCTGCCAGATTTAATGATGTTGGATCTACGGACGGTTGACCAGCGCACCACGGTCGAAACGAATGGGAAAAGAGGCGATCAACGTGCGATCCATGTTTTGCCCGAACAATTTGTGATGACGAAGCAGGGAGCTCTTGCCTCTCAAGGACATAATAACTGCGTTTCTCTCGATGTCGCCGGCTCAAATTCAAATGGATTCTGGTGGGGCCATGGCCATTTGGTTCTGAATAGCGAAACGGGGCTGAGAGAACAGCTGAAGCAAATCATGATTTACCTCGGGCAACAAGGATTCAAAGAAGTCCAAATAACGATTAACGCCTCTCGAACCACCACAGGCATTACCGGTAAGGCTCATCTTCGGGAGATCGTAAAAGGAGTTGCCAGCTTATGGAGTATCAAGGCAAGCGTGATAGACGCACGCCTCCGAACCCATCTGACTCATTCGGTCACGACACAAATCTATAGCGCAGCTCTTTCAGGAACCAAAGGCGAAAAGACCGATCGACTCATACATTGGCCGACGTCCAGCAATAAAGCTGGCAACTTGGTCATTTGGATCGGCTTTCCATTTCTGACAGTTTCAACAGCGCTAACCAGTCTCGCTCAAGAGGCTGTTCCGCAAAAAACCTTCGGCTACAACATCACCACAAATCTACCCGGGCAAAGCGTCAACGAAACGAATCGCCAGAAATTAAACACCCTCATCAAAATGGTTTTGGAGAGAGACGCTGAGCTTAAGAAAACGGTCGAAACCAACATTTTTAACTTCAACATGGGAACACCAGCACAGATTCACTCCTGGGATCCTCAAATTCCGGAAGATCGAATCAAAAGAGGTTTGGAAATCGTCGTCACACCGCACCTCGAAAAAGACGGACGATCCCGCATGGAGATTTTTGTCGACCCTTCTGTTTTAAATCGTCCGATGGATCCACTCAACCAGGTCGGTAGAATTATGGTCATTTCGTATTTGACCATCACAGCCCGAGAGAATCCGTTGCTGATAGATCCCCATTGGAAAAATGAAGAAGGCGGAAAGAAACTGCAATCGATCCTCGAAAAAATAGTGGCCGATCCGAAAACGCCAAAGGAAATCAAAGGCGATGTTGAGGGTGTCGACGTTCGCTATGAGCCCTGGAAAAAAGTGTCGGAAGCCGATAAGCCGTTGGTTGACCTAATCATGACGGCCGCTCAAGAAGGGCGTGGGCTTCTTGCCAAAGATAAAAAGTTGACTCCTGAGCGCCGGGCCGCCGCCTTAAACAGCCTTGATACACTAATTCGCGATCGAAAGTTTTTTTTAACAGATCCGGGTAATGAAACTGAACGCGATAGGATGGCCTGGCCGGTGGGAAGTGCGATCGTGTTTAATCGGCTGCTCTTGTCGACCAACTATCCAAAGGAACTTCTAATTCCAAAGGTCGCGCATGAGGCCGCCCATCAAACTCCGGCGAGCGTGAAGCGCCGCGCCTACTTGGAGGTGCTGAGCAAAACCCTGGACGAGGGTTATCGCGTTTTTGATCCAAATTGTCCGGATTCAGTATTGGTGGCCCGAGCGGACGACATCAAGCGACAAGTCTCCCTGTTACTCCGTGAAGAGAATGAGGCTTGGTTCGTCGAAAAAGCCGTGATCGAACAACAAGCGAATGAAAAAGGAATCTCCTTGAGCGCCTACCTTCGCGACTTGGCAAAAAGTGGGGCAAAGCCCTACGAAGTCGCGGCCGATCTGATCGACAATCGATATCCGCGTGTCAGCGATTTACCTGAAGAGGATCGCTTGACCCTCAATTTCACTTTTCCGTCTTACCTCATGGGAGAGCGAGCCGTTCTTCAAAGAGTGGCCCGCTTGGAAGGTCGGGACGTCAGAGTTGTGCGAAGCGAGTTCAACTACTTCTTAAGCTGGTTGAAAAAACCGGAGTACGTCGAGGAGCGTTCTAACCAGACCAACTATCTTCGAATCGTAAATGAGCCTCGGAGCGTTCCCCAATCCCTCGGCCACCATGCGATTCGTCTGATCTTTGGCTCGCGATTTGCAGACAACACAATCGGCCGAACGCTTGGCTTTGCGCTCGCCGTCGTTGAGGCGGTGCTGCTTTACAATTACGCTCAAAGCCATGGCTTGGATTTGATTGCGCGCGTCATTTTCTTCGGACTCTTCTTCTTGGGCGACTTTTTATTGGCGACGTTAGCGAATTGCATTCGGGGTTCACCTGAGCTAAAGCGCTCCCCCTTCCCCCATCCGCTTCGCCCTATCATCATCGCTTCCTCCTATATATTGTTCTCCCAATACTTTCTCGCCGTCGCCGCCCTCATTCACGTGGCGTTGGATTTCGATACGCTCATGGCCATCGTCTTCCGAACGAAAGCAACGAAAGGGGTCAAGTCTCCAGTATTCAGTTTTCGCCAACTCATCCGAAGGAATACTGAATACTGGAGACTTGACCCCTTTGTCGCTCACTCAAGCGACCGTTTCGGCTTTGATTGGGTCGTTACTGTTGAAGGATTCGAACTGCCTGATCTTGGGTTCATCGATAACTGGACTCAACGAATAACCCAGTATCTTCGGTGGATTTTTCCTGAATTCGCTTTCGCGGGGATTCGTATGCCGGAATTTAGCTGGGGAATTGAGCGGATAGCCATGAGAAGTGATGGGGAGGCTACGTCTTCTGCCCCTTCTTCCTCACGTCCACACGTCGTGATCAAAGGGGAAGAAGAAAAAGGACCCCAATTCCTTGATGTGGTTCTTGCAGAAATTTTACAGGGCATCAGAATCGCCCAATTGGACTTGTCCGAAAATCAAAGGACCATTCTACGGTATCGTTATCTAGAGTATATGCCTTTTTCTGAAATATCAAAGAGCACGAAATGGTCTGAGGTCGCTTGTAAAGTGAATGCCTTTCGTGGTCGAAAAATTCTAGCGGCGTGGCTTTCCTATTCCGACATTACTGAAGACCAGGTGAATGACGCACTCAACCATATAAGAAAACACAAGTTCTTCAGCAAATGGATCGTTTCTTATGAGAACTGGTTTTCAGATCCAAAGGAGATTCCAGATGAGTTTTTATTTGATCTTCGGACCCCGGCAAAGAAACAAAAACAAGAAAATATTTTTAGAGAACTTCAGATTCCTGTCCCTGATATTCCGATGGGAAAAATAGTGCCCCTTATGGATTCCATGGGAATGGCGCTTGAGATCAAATCATCTCGCGGTGAAATCAGACATCGCTATCTGGTCGGACATCTCCTAAAAGATGGGAAAGCGAAGAAGCTAACTTTACAGACTGAGAATGGCCCCGCTTTCACTCTGATTCATTCAAAAAGCTCTGGGGTAAAACTTATTTTATTGCTGCTGGGATACGGACCCATAGATTTGATGATTGCGCTAAGGAAATATCCCATCCATGACATCAGTTGGAAACGGGTAACGGGTAAAGAAATAACACTATTTCAAGGTACTGACATCGGTAAGCTGATATTTGCCGCACCGGCTCATTATCCGAACAAATGGATTGAGCCAAAGGTTTTTGGTTCGGATTTGGCAGAAGGGAAAAAAAGAATCACCTGGCACACAGTTGGGAAAGGAGAGGCGGTTTTGGAAACCACTCTCGAAGGCACATTGCCATCGGTGTCAATGAGAACCCGCTGGCTCGGGAAATATGATGATTTTTCCACACGCTCTGGACGAGCAAAAAAGTCTCGTGAATTAAGGAGATTTTTAACAGGGGAAATTAATGATATTCCTGATCTGGGCCCGGTAAAAGTAATGACTCGTTCTCAAAAATACCAATATAAATTCATAACACTGTTCGGTAAATATATTCTTCTTCCTATGAATTATTCAAAGAAAACGGTAGATCTAAAAGCAGTTGAGTTAGCAGACATGCGGGCTGTTGAATTATGGGATCCTACTGTTAACCAAGAAACAGGAATCCCCATTGAAACGGTTTCTTTTTATTTCCAGAAAACCAACTCACCTGACGCCTCATCCACAACATCTCCTAATAGACCCAGTGCAGGCGCTGTAGACACTACATTCAACCGCGACATCGCAGAAGATTGGGGGCTTCAGGGTGTCGGGGCCAAGGAATCCATCGAGATTGGGATTCTCTTCTTCTTAATAAATGCTTTCTTAGAGAACCTCGGCATCATCAATCTGGTCCTGCCCCAATCCCCAAATGAACTGTGGACCTTCCTTCAAATGATCGGCATCGAAGGTCTTACCGCCGTCATCATTCTCGCCACTTTCCTGATCGATCACTTTTATTTCGGCGTTCTCACTTATGAACCCAGCGACGGCTTCAATTATCAAGCCACGAAAAGATTCGACTGGAAGGAATCTCTCCAAGCCACGGGAATCGTGGCCAAGAGTTCGATCATTCTTTTCATTTTGATGACCATTGGGCTTGTTCTCGGCGCCAACGGACACATGAGTGAAAGTTACTCATTTTTGGCGGCCGGCGTGCTCTTCGGAGCCATCCATCACAGCCGATTGGATGACGCCGCAGAAACAGCAAGTGTTCGGGACTTACCTCCTTCTTCTGCTGAGAAAGGGGTCAAGTCTCCAGTTTTCAGTTTTCGCCAACTCATCCGAAGGAATACTGAATACTGGAGACTTGACCCCTTTGTTTCGATCTTTCGTCGCTTGGCCTATGGGACTTCGATGTTTTTTCTTGTTGGATTTCTCACCTTTTCAACGGTCAGTTCGAGTCGAGGAGCGTCCGCTCCCCCATCGAATTCCACAAGCCTGATTATCGCAGAGGGAATAAGCGGCTTAGAAAAATTTCTCGGAATTGCTTCTGCCGTAGTCATCTTCTTTTGTCTGGCCGCTCTGTGGTTTCTTCGAAAACTAAAACAGCCAAATGCCCATGCCAATTTTAAACCCACCCCATTCGAACAAGCTTTGATTGATGCGGTTTTACCCCGAGACTTATCCGGAAAGCGACAACGGCTAAAGGATCTATCCAACGAAGCAAAAAACGTCCGGACCCTCTTTGCATTGATCTGGGCCGAAAACGTACAAATGGGCAAAATTTATTCCTCATGCTTCACCGTTGGCCAATTTTTTGACGCAGAACGTCCCGAAGATCAACATTCCGTTTTAGAAATCGCCCGGCACTTCGAAAAATTCAAACAAATGCGTCCCGATGTGGTTCAAAAGTTCTTTGAACGCCCAACGCTCTTCCCTCTTTTGACCACCGTTTTTAAACGTCTTCCGCGAACGCAGGACGGGGCCT
>CAZJOE010000046.1:0-8685 GCA_964547555.1 uncultured Elusimicrobia bacterium
GATTTGAAGGGAGAGACTGGTTCCTATGACGTCTGTGTCTTGGCCGACGCGGTTGAGCATGTGCGAGATCCTCGCGTTTTTATGAAAGCGGTCCATTCTTTGCTTAAACTCGGAGGAACTCTTTTGTTGACCACACCCAATTTCAAGTCTCGTTTTCCCCGTCTTATGAAAAACAGTTGGACTGATTTTAAGCCTGGCCGGCTTTTCTATTTTGACGAAGCCACGCTCCAGAGCTTGCTGTTCGCCTGCGGTTTTCGGGAAATGATCATGAAGTTTGATACGGAAGGGGGCGTGGTCCTCTTGGCGCGGGCCGCTGAATTAAAGAAAAAGAAAAAACTTTCCGTCATCGTCCCCGCGTTCAATGAAGCGGCCACCATTCGTGAAGTTTTAGACAACCTTCTCCAGAAAAAAATCGAAGGACTGGATGAGGAAATTATCGTTGTCGAAAGCAATTCGACGGATGGAACGAAAGAAATCGTCTCAAGCTATAAGCATCATTCCAATATTAAATTGGTTTTCGAGGAAAGACCTCGAGGAAAGGGTCATGCGATCCGAACTGGCTTTACCCATGCGACGGGCGATTTTGTTTTGATCCAAGACGCCGACATGGAATACGATTTTGAAGATTACGATGTTTTATTAGAGCCTCTTTTGGCGGGCCGTTCGGCTTTTGTGCTTGGGTCCCGGCACGGAGGGCGGGTTGTCAAACTTCGCAAGTTTAGAGGGGACGCGCTGGCGGCCCTCACTATGAACATGGGTCATTGGATCTTTTGCGCCTTGGTGGACCTTTTTTACTGGCTCCCTTTGCGGGACCCTTTCACGATGTTTAAAGTTTTTCGGCGGGACTGTTTATATGGGCTCACCTTTGAATGTAACCGGTTTGATTTCGATTATGAATTGCTTATTAAACTGGTGCGAAAAGGCTTTATCCCCGTCGAAATTCCCGTGAATTACAAGTCACGGTCTTTCGAGCAAGGGAAGAAAGTCTCCATGACCCGCGACCCCCTCACCTGGTTGAAAGCCATCATTAAGTATCGTTTTGTCCGCATTGATCCCCTCGAGACGGTATGCTATAAAGGGGTCCTGAAACCTCCGAATTGAAATGAATTTCAAGAAAATAAAGAACATCCTGACCCGTCATATCCCAACGCTCCTTCGAGTTGAAGTCGCTCGCCGGAGTCGTTTGCTTTTTAACGTCGCCAAAATCCAGCCCACCAGCGCCTGGATTAACGTCACCGATAACTGCAACATGCGGTGCATTATGTGTAGCCAGTGGAAAGAGAACAAGAAGGGCGAATTGTCCACCGCGGAATGGGAAGACGTATTGAAGCAATTGGCCCATTTGGGCGTTAGAGACGTTTGTTTCGGCGGGGGAGAACCTCTATTGGTTCGCGATTTGGACAAATTAATTCGAACGGGTCGGAGCTTGGGCCTGGAGGTGGGAATCACCACCAGTGGTTATCTCCTCAATCAAAGAAAATTAGAAGAACTAATGGACGCCGGAATTTCAAACGTCACGATTTCAATCGACGGTGTCGATGCCGGGTATGAAAAAATTCGCGGCCGTGAATGGAAAAATGTCCGCCAAGCTGTGGAGTTATTAAGCGAGGCGCACAAAGATAAAAAGCTCGCGGTCATTATTGGTTTTGTTTTGATGAAGCCAACTTTGGACAACTATCCTGGAGTCCAAGCCTTGGCAAAAGAGATGGGGCTTCCTCTCGTCACTTCCTTAGTCGACACCACCCCTTTCCTTTTCCAATTGCCTGAGAATACCAACGAACATTGGATCGGTCCTTCCACCCAACCGGAATTGGCCAATGTTCAAGCGGCGATGGGACAGTTTAAAGCTGAAAGTTCGAGCAACATTTACAACAGCTATAATGACATCGATTTCTTCGAATCCTATTTCAAAGATCCCTTGCAAAAGAAGGTTCCCTGCACCGTTTCGCAAACCCGAATTATGATCAACGGGATGGGCGAGGTTTATGGGGGATGTTGGTCTATGGGCCATTTCGGGACCGTCCGCGACAAAAGCCTTAAAGAAATTGTGAACTCCTCTAAATATAAGACCACTCACAAGGAGATGTTCTACAAGAATTGCCCGGGATGTTCTTGTGGATATGCCACCAGCAACCGGTATTATTTGCCATTCCAAGTTAAAGAATTTTTCTATCGCTTGTTTCCATCGATGGTAAAAGAAAAATTCAAAGACAAACCCCTGCCGCCCCGTCCCACTATTCCACAAGAGCCAGCGAAGAAAGAAGAAACACTGGTCGGCTGAGTCTCATGTCGGATCCCACTACATTGGTTTCTCCCGTTGGTTCTCAGCTTTCCGTTGAGCGCCCTGTGTCACATCCTATTGCGCAACGAAAGAGAGTTTCCTTGTTGGGATGTCCTGTCGATCAACTTTCATTGGAAGAAACCGTCGACGCCGTTAACGCTCTCATCGCTACCCGCCAACCTCATCAGCATTGCGTCGTGAACGCCGGGAAGTTCGTCCTGATGCATCGTGATTCAATCTTAAAGGAAATAGTTCAAAACTGTGGCCTTATCAACGCGGACGGTCAATCGGTGGTGTGGGCCTTGAAGCTTTTGGGCACTCCGGTTCCTTCCCGTGTAACCGGGATTGATTTGATGGAGCGACTTTTCGCCGAAGCGCACACGAAGCGGTACCGAGTTTTTTTTCTGGGATCGAAACAGGATGTTTTGGATTCCGTTTTGGAAGGCATAAAAAGAAATTTCCCCCATCTTGTGGTGGCCGGATCCCACGACGGTTATTTTCATGAGTCTGAAGAAACATCCTTGGTGGAAAAGATCAACGCTGCGAGTACGGACATCCTTTTTGTGGCCATGGGATCTCCGAAGAAAGAATATTGGCTTGGGAAATATACCAAGCAATTAAAAGTCCCTTTTTGCATGGGCGTTGGAGGAAGTTTCGATGTCGTCGCTGGAAAAGTGAAGAGGGCACCGGACTGGATGCAACACTCCGGTTTAGAATGGTTTTTTAGATGGATACAGGAACCCATCCGTTTGTGGCGCCGGTATTGGATCGACAATTTCGTTTTTGTTTATCTTGTCTTGATGTCGTCTTTAAAAGTGAAAGTTCGGTTAAAGAAGGCGTCGGTCGGAGATTTACAGGAAAAAGAAATCACCTGAAGTGAGTGTGACTGGATTGAAGCGTTTCCTTCTGGATAAATGGCAAGGCGCCAAACGAATTTGGCCGGGGCTACTGAACGGAGTCGCTTCCCATTCTCTCTCTGTCACCCAAGTCTATCCGCAAGGATCTAATTTCGACCGTTCCCTGTCCCTTTGGTTAAATAAAAACGCAGGCGCTTTTAAATTCGACCACACCACCCCCGTTGCCTCTATTGGAAGTTGTTTTGCCGAAGAATTCGCCCGGTATATGGTTCGCAAAAAATTTAACTATCTGCGTTCCTTGGACGACGTGTTTGACGCTTCGGCCAATTGGGGACGCGTGTATACGATTCCCAATTTCCGGCAGATTGTCCGCTATTCCTTAAGTCCCGATGAAATATTCGTGGTCGAAGAATGCAAGAAAGGATGGTTTGATCCGCTGCGGGAACATTCGGTCCCTTTTTATCCCACCCGAGCCGAGGCTGAGGTTGAAATTAAAAAACACCGCCAAGCCTCTCGAGACATTTTTCAAAAGGCCCAACGCCTCGTTTTGACGCTCGGTCAAAATGAATCCTGGCAAGACCAAAGAAACAATTTAATCTGGGCCCGTCGCCCGCCGCAAGACCTGTTGGACGCCCAGCCGGACCGCTTTCGACCCATTGAGTTCTCTTACGAGGAAAACTCTCGCTTGTTGAATGACTCTCTTGAAGCCCTTTTTAAGTTGAATCCTTCTCTTAAAATAATCGCGAGCATCAGTCCGGTGCCGGCCCATGCCACATTTCTGTCGGAGCAAGTCATCACTCAATCCTTCGGGGGGAAATGTCTTTTGCGGACTGTCCTTCAAAATTCGGTTAATAAATTTAAGGAATCAATGTTGTATTTCCCTTCTTTCGAAATGGTGTTGGCCGATAATCCGGGCCACCTTAACGCGGACAACCGGCATGTCCAATTTCACATGGTGGAGAGAATTTTTCGCCTTTTTGGAAAGACGTTTGTCCCCTAAGGAAGTGCAGCCCCGAATTCTTTTCGTCGTTCCTTTACCTCCGCCTTGTGCGGGCGTGGAGGAAATATCCCAGCTCCTGGTCGGTTCCGATACATTTGATCAATACGAATTGAGTGTCCTTCGCTCCAATGTCCGAGATACGAATGCCGCTAAGGGAAAATTCGATGTGAAGGGTGTGAGCCGAGTCTTATCGATAACGCTTCGCCTTTTTTGGAAATTGATATCTATTCGGCCACGATTGGTCTATCTGACGGTGTCTCAAAATATGTCAGGGCTGCTCCGCGATTGTTTGTACATTTGGGTTGCCCGCGCCTTCGAGCGGCCCGTGGTTGGCCATTTTCATGGGTCCAAGCTTGCCGAATTTTTACGAAGTAAGAATTTTCTGTTACGTTGGTTTTTTATTTTTTCGTTGAACCAGGCTTCCTTTATCATCGTTTTGTCCGATTCAATAAGAAAAAGTTTGGTTCCTTTTTTATCTGAAGAAAAATTGAGGGTGGTTTACAATGGGGTGGAAGTTTTACCTCTCCGGCCTCAAGAAGGGGGGAACGGCAAAAAACCTTTTGTCGTTTCTTTTATGGGACATTTTTCTTTTGCCAAAGGTTTTTACGATATACTTGAAGTCGTTCGACTTTTGGCCCCGGACCACCCAGAAATTTTCTTTCAATTTGCCGGCGAACGCTTGGTGGAAGAACGGAACATCGTTCTGGATGAGAAGCGAGGCGGATGGGAAACGGTTGAAGAATTGGTTTCCTTGTGGGGTCCTCGAATTTCGATGAAAGGCATTGTGGAAGGGGAACGAAAGAAGAATTTCTTTGATTCTTCCAGCGTGTTCGTGCTTCCTTCCTATGCGGAAGGGATGCCGGTCTCGGTGTTGGAAGCCATGGCTTCCGGTGTGCCTTTAATCATTTCCAGGGTGGGCGCTTTGCCTGAGGTCCTTACGTCGGACAACGCCATCTTCATTGAACCGGGAAATATTGAACAAATCGCCCAAGGAATTCTTTCACTGGTGCAAAAGCCGGAAAAGGGAGAGCGTATGAGGCGGGCCAATTTAGAGAAAATTAATCAATTCACTCATAAGAAAATGAGTTTAGAGATCGACAAAATATTTAAGAAGGTCATTTAAAATGAATACCATTCGAGAAATAAAACAGGTGATGACGGCGCAAGCCGAGAGTTTGAAGGTGGTGGCCCTTACAATTGGGGCTCCTTTCGATAAGGCCATCCGCGCGATCCTCGCCTGCAAAGGAAAGCTCATTATTATCGGCGTGGGAAAATCTGGCATCGTGGCCCAAAAGATCGCTTCCACCTTTGCTTCCACCGGCACCCCGGCGATTTATTTACATCCTTCCGAAGCCATGCATGGCAATCTGGGTGTGGTCCAAAAAACCGATGTGATTTTAGCGATAGGAAAATCCGGCGAGAGCGAGGAAATCTTAAGTTTGCTGCCATCCTTAAAAAAAATAGGTGTGAAGATTATCTCTTTGACGGCCAATAAATTTTCTACGCTGGCCAAAGAATCCAATATCGTTTTGTTTACGCCGATTCAAAGAGAAGTATGCCCACTTAATTTGGCTCCCACCACCAGCTCTACGGTGGCGATGGTGGTGGGCGATGCGTTGGCCATCGTCCTTATGAAAATACGCGGGTTTAAACCGGAACATTTCGCCTTGTATCATCCGGGTGGACTGTTGGGACGGCGGCTCTTGTTGCGGGTTTCAGATGTCATGAGGAAAGGAAGCCGAAACTCAATCGTCTCCATCAATGCCTCGATGGAACGCCTCTTGGTGGAGATTTCCAACAAGTGGACGGGCGCTGCATCGGTGGTAGGAAAAGGGCGGCGTTTTAAAGGCTTGGTCACCGATTTTGATATTCGAAAAGCTTTGCTTTCGGGAAAGCAGGTTATGAAGCTCTCTATTGCCGATGTCATGAACTCCAATCCGATAAGAATTTATGACGACGAAATGGCCTTAAAAGCGGCCGAGATCATGGAGCTCAGGAAAAAACCACTCACTGTTCTTCCCGTCGTCGATCGAAAGAACCGGGCGGTGGGAATGATTCATACCCATGATTTGATGAATCTCGGCTTCATTGAAAAGCCCGCAGATTTAAACTGACTTCTTGGATACAAAGCCCCTCATCGGCATTACCATGGGCGACCCGGCCGGCGTGGGACCGGAGATTCTGCTTAAGTCATTCTCCCAACCCAACCTACTTAAAAGTTCCAATTTCGTGGTATTCGGCGATTTTTCCTATTTATTCAGAGTCTTTCGTTACTTGTCGAATAAGGGGCTGCGCTTGAGATTTCCGTTCTATAAAGCGGTGTCGATTGATATTATCGGCAATCGTTTTGAAAAAAGAACCGGTTTTAATATCCCCTTGGTTGACGCCCAACTTTTGTCGGAAACTCCGGTTTTTTTTGGACGGGTTGAAAAATCAACCGGTTATGCCAGCGGGGTTTTTATGGCCGGCGCCATAGAGGCGGCGTTGAAAAAAAAGATAAACGCCATCGTAACGCTTCCCATCAATAAAAAAACTTTTTATCTGGGGGGATGGGGAAAAAAATTTGTTGATCACACTCAAATGCTCCGAAGCTTGACAAACTCACCCTCCGTGGCGTTAATGCTGGTGGCCGGAAAAATGCGGGCGGTTCACGTCACTCAGCATGTTCCGTTAAAAACGGTATCGAGGCTGTTAACAGTGGAAAAAATCCATCAGACCATTGAGTTGACTTATAAAGGCCTAAGAGAAATGGGAATAAAAAAGCCTCGAATCGCCGTGTGTGGCTTGAATCCTCATGCGGGGGATGAAGGCGTCATGGGGCAAGAAGAAAGAAAGGTGATCCATCCTGCGATAATAAAAAGCCGCCGGAAAGGACGTTTCGTGGTCGGTCCCCTGTCGGCCGACGCGTTGTGGCCTCTTGTAAAACGCGGGCAATATGATGCCGGTGTGGCGATGTATCATGACCAAGGGCAAATCGCGATAAAGCTTTCGGATGAAGAAGCCGTTAATATCACTTTGGGATTGCCGTTCATCAGGACCTCGGTGGGACACGGAACCGCTTATGATGTGGCGGGAAAAGGAATAGCTTCGATTAAAAGTTTTGTCGCAGCCATAAAAACGGCGGAGATGATATGGCACGGCGCTGGGGATTCGAAAACGAGGAGTTGAGGAAATGTTGCGCATCCGACAAGTTATGATGGGAATCCTCATTGTTCTTCTTTTTGTTATAGGAATTGTGCCTTTCAATTACCGCCCCGATTTTATCTATGTTTTGGCCGGCCGCTCGGTTCCGATTCATCAATTGCTTTATTTCGGATTTGGACTTCTGTTCCTTATTTTCTCATTGATAGAAGTGCTATTGAAAAAACGATTGCCGCTTTTTATCGGGCTCAATCTCATTTTTTTTTCCATGTTGATCATCTCTGCGTCTTTAAGCTCCTTTGATAAAAGGGAAGCGATCCAATCAAGCTTGGGGACTTTGTTAAGAGGAATGGCTCCGGGTTTTTTAGTCTATTGGATCGTGTTCCATGATAAAAAAGAGAATCTTCTTATTGCCTCGGTGGTCCTTTTTGGTTTGGTTGTTTCCGCGATTCCCATTTATGAAGTTCTTACCGGTGATTATTTTATTTTTTCCCGGCTGGTCAATATTTTTCCACCCTGGAACAAGATCGCGGCCGGCGCGATCGGCCAACCTTTGCCATTGGCTGTTTTAATTGGCGTGATGTTTCCCTTCGCGCTGGATGGCGCGGTTCAAAAAAAAACAGTCTTCTATTTCCTTTCCGTTTTTATGATGGTTACCGCGGTCCTATTGACATACCGCCGCACCGGATATTTCTTGGTGGTTTTTTCTTCTTTGTCTTATCTGGCTTTAATGAAACCTGGAAGAAAAATGATTTTGGCGATGCTGGGTTCGGCTTTGCTCTGTGGACTCTTTGTCGCCCAAGTCTCGCCCGTTCGTAAAATTTTTGTAGAGAGATTTTCCACCTTCGGCAACTGGCAGGACCTTAAGCGAACCCATCGCGTCCAGTCTTATGTCATCTCTTGGAACATGGCGAGGGAGCGTCCCCTTTTCGGAATCGGGACAAGGCAATATGGAAATAAAATTCCGGCCAAAGTAGAACCGGTTGTAGGAACTGAATGGTCCATTGGAACACCGGACTCGCAATACTTAAGATTTCTCGCCGAAAACGGAATACCCGGGTTGTTGTTCTTTTTGGGGTACGCCGGTTGGATGCTTGTGACCCTTTACAAAGGAAAAGCCGGCCCCCATGGGACAGCCCTATTCTTATCGGTCTTGGTGTTGATGATGGGGCTCGTGTTCATTGATGGCCTCTATTGGCCGCCAATCCAATATCTGGCGGGAATAATTATGGGGCTGGGCCTCGGTGTGATGGATCGCCGCAAACTGCAAAGCGATTTTCTCCGTGGTTAATGTTTCAGTTGTTCTTCCCATTTTTAACGGAGAGAAATTCCTCTCGGATTGTGTTCACTCTATTTTGTCTCAGTCCTATCAAGATTTTAACTTGATTGTGGTTGATGACGGTTCC
>CAZJOE010000047.1:0-8650 GCA_964547555.1 uncultured Elusimicrobia bacterium
TGCTGGCTTGCCGGCATCGCCTTCCGCCTGACGCCCTGGCGCGGGTGGAGACCAGCTTTACCGGTGGTACGGCACATTGCCTAGAGCCTTGGTCGAAAAACTATTCGATCTTTACATCTCCAAAGACAAGAGAGTCCTTGACGGTTTCGCAGGTCTAGGAACGGTCTTAGATGTTGCGGCCGACCGACAGATTCACGCTGTAACTGGCCTTGACATTAATCCGCTCGCCTGCCTGGCCATGCAAGCAAAGCTTTTTGGCATTCCGTCTTACGACGAGGTTCTTAATAGGGCCGAGAAAATTTCTTTAAAGCTCGATCGGCATCTGTCTAACGAGATTCCAGCAATCCCACTGGATCCCAGTTTTGCATACACCAGAAAGTGGTTTAGACCTGATACATGGGTATCTTTACTCGCTCTTTTGCATGAGATTTCTCGGGAGACGGATGTCAGAGTCCAGCGACTTTTTTTCGTTGCCTGCGCACAAATCATTCGAGATGTTGCATCCGTTGATCCTCGTTGCACTCACCATTTGGTGACTAAGAAGAAGCCCTATATCGATCCAACGCCAAATTGGCTCCGTAGAGTAAAAATCATTGGCGATATCGTTAGAAGGATGCCCGTTGACGAACAACAGATCGTTGTGAAGCAACAGTCCGTTCTTCAACACGATTTAGGTCGGCAACTTGATGTGGTAATTCTTCACCCGCCCTACCTAGGGGTCATCCACTACCACCTCATTCACCGCCTCGCCACTGATCTATTTGGCTTGGTGCAGAATCTTTACAGACCGATTTCTCTCGATGGTTTGGATTTTAGGCATACCGAGATTAAGTCCAAGGACGCTTCAACTGATCGTACCGAGAACTATCGAACGTTTGTGCGGGATCTTTCAGCCAAGATGCGGAGCGCTATTAAGCCAGACGGTCGCTGCATCATTATCATCGGGGATCAACGGCATAAAGGACATTTGCGACATCCTTTTACAGATTTCATTAACGATTTTGAGGCGAATGATTTCGAATTGGAAGAAGTCTTTATCTGGGCACTTCAGAATAACGGCGGGATGCATGTTCTAAGGCGAGGGCACCACATCGACCATAACTACGTACTAGTCCTCCACAAGAAAAACAGTCTTTGATATAAAGGGGCGGTGCCCAAGCTCGTTGTTTATTACCATGATCCTGTAGAGGTAGATAGGACTTGTAGCTGGACAGGCCTTTGCTCGGCTTTGTCGGACGGTGTGTTAGTAGACGTAAAGAACTGTACAGATTTGCGCGTGACCGATTTATTTTTGTACGCGAGGCCTGATGCGGTAATCACACTCAATGGCGTACCCATAGTGTCGATTGAACAGACCGCAATGAATCCTAGTGGTCACAATATTCCCCAACGTTTTTCATTTCACGCTAGAGCGGCTGAATTGGGTGTCCCTTCAATCCTTTACTACCCAGAATATTCCCGAAGAACTTTCTCCGATCCAAACGTGCGTTATGTTCAAGTACGGGTACCGCTAGCCCAAAAGCGACTTTCCTCCATCTACCGTGTTCCTGCGCTCTCAGTCTTCTGGCCCACCAATCCAGAGACACTTCTCCCCGATACAAAGCAATCTGCCCATTCTCGTTTCGCGCAGATAATTGATGCCTTGATTGAAAACGCTGGTGATGGGGAGCAGCTACTCCAACTTCCAGAAATCCAAGCAGCGTTAAAAGACATGGATAGAGTTGTCGCAAAGCATGAAGGTGAATATAGGAGTAACCGAAGTGTGAGGACCTTACTCAAGGAGGGGTTTGATTCGGCGAAGACGATTTCCGGAACGTCGATTGATCCTCCAGATAGCTGCCAATTGATGACCACGGAAGCGTTCATAAAGCAAACATCAGTGACACGATCATCAAACTGGTCTCCCGTCGAAAAGAAGCTATTGCATCGAAAACATACAATGGTATTTACAGGGACAGCCAATAAAGCACGAGTGGATTCCGAACACCCTTGGCCTGGTTACCTCACGCTGTTAGACGTGCTTTATCTAAGAGATAAGGACGGACGAACCCCCAATTGCCGAAGCACGAACCTTGTATATCGTCTGCCTGTTTCGGCACCACGTTTCCTCGATCGACTTAACCAATCGAAACAGCCAACAGCGACCCGCATTGTGGATCGTTTTGCAGACATCTTGTGGTTAGGCGGAGCGCTTGTCGCAGGAGTCCCAATTCGAGGCTATGCATCGGCTGAACTTTTCAGGTTAGATCATGTCTGAGAAGAATGAATATGCAGTTTACTCTGCCGTTCTAACTGCACTTCAGAATGAGGGCTGGATGATTGTCTGCGCGTCCCCGCCGGGAGGAACGGATCCCCGTTTTAGAAAGTGTTTGTTCCCGCGTCGTGAGATTGGAGGAAGCGACAAGGGTCCAAGGGACGAAGTCGATGTTACGGCGCTTAAGGGCAATCTGCTTGTGTTGATTGAGTGTAAGCCAAAACTATCTCAATCGCTGCGATCTCTTAACACACTTATGGAATCGGACTATTGGAAGTTAAAACGCATCGCTCAGACTTTTCCTGCGGAAACATTGCGAGAGTTGCTTGTGCGTTCGATCGGTCTCGCAATTCCCGTTCCGGTAACTATTGCATTGGCTTTAGCCGTTGGTGAGATGGACGATGAGCACCCGTCTGATATTTCTGTATTCCACTGCCAAGACAGTTGCATCCTCTACCCAGCGCCACCGCTTGAGAAGATCTAATGTCCTTCCTTGGCAAGGCGCGATAGATTCGGAGAGGGAGGGATTCGAACCCCCGGTACCCGTGAAGGCACTCACGCTTTCAAGGCGTGCGCTTTAAACCGCTCAGCCACCTCTCCATCCGCCTACGGCGGAAGTCTATAGTCCATGGTCTATAGTCTATAGACAAAAATCTCTGATGAACGCCATTCTTATCGTTGACCTTACCCCCGCCGTGCGGCCTCGATCTTGGCGATGTCGATTTTGACCATCTGCATCATCGCTTCCATCACGCGCTTTGCGGCGGCTTTATCGGGATCGTTCATCCCTTCCATGAGGGCCCGCGGCACGATCTGCCAGCTGAGTCCAAATTTGTCCTTGCACCAGCCGCAGGCGACTTCCTTCCCGCCGCTCTTCACGATCGCGTTCCAATAGCGGTCGGTTTCCTCCTGCGTATCGGTGAACACCTGGAAAGAGACCGCGTCCGTAAAGGGGTGACCGGGGCCGCCGTTCATCCCGACGAAAGACTGGCCCAGCAACGTAAACTCGACGGTCAATACATCACCGGCCTTGCCGTTGGGATAGTCGGCCGGCGACTTAAGCACAGAGGTGACACGGCTGTTGGGGAACGTCTTGGCATAAAATTTCGCCGCTTCTTCGGCATTCTTGTCGAACCAGAGACACGTCGTGAGTGCGATTTTCTTGGTTTCGGTTGTCATATCTTCCTCACGTTTATTCTATTTAACCTCGATATCAATGGGAGCAACAGTGGTGGCGTTGAGAACTGTTCCCGCTTTGATGACGGCTTCTCCGCCATGCTTGAGGAGAAAGAGCAAGCAGCAGATGAGGGAGAGAACAACACTGAAGACAATCTTGCTTTCTCCTTCAGAAGATTTGGAAACAGAAACAGGAATGCTACTGCCATTGGGTGCGTTGACGGTCGTTACCTGAATCGCGATCTCACCGGGAATGCCAATCAAACCTTTCTTTTTGGCTTTAATGATTTGTCCCAAAGCGGTCGAGTTGGCTGGTATGACAACTTTTCCGTCGACAATGACATCGGAAGTTACAGAAAGATTAATCAAATCGCCGGTGTTGGCGGATTCGCCGGAAACGTCGTTAAGGACGCGAAGGCTGATCGGAGTCCCCGCCGGCATCTTAAGAGTGGCTGCCTGAGCCGGCAGCGTAAAAATTAAAGTTCCAAGGTATAAAACTGCAACGGCAGGTCGTAGTGATTCCATGATTGTTTTGTTCAAGTTATTTCTCCTTTTTCCGAATTGAGCTAATTGACTTCAAAGCGATTGATGAATCTTTCCATTTTTGAATCATTGTATCTTGTAGCTGAGAGAGCTGAACCGTAAATACCACCAAAATACCA
The DNA here is from genome assembly GCA_964547555.1 of uncultured Elusimicrobia bacterium. Classification (GTDB taxonomy): domain Bacteria; phylum Elusimicrobiota; class Elusimicrobia; order F11; family F11; genus CAZJOE01. The sequence goes on from CAZJOE010000047.1 coordinate 4,093, forward strand.
CCCAACGGTAAAAATTCCTGCTACCACGGCCACTCCCTCTTCCTCTTTGCGGGCTGCGGAAAGGGTGGCCCATGTGAATAAAGAGGTGGTGACGAAAGAGGCAAAGGCCGTTTTGGGACTGCCCGCATACGCATAGCCGGCTCCAGGCAAGATGGCATTGAGAGCGGCCGCTCGGCCAGGTTTTTTGTTTGGCAATTTCGCTCCTTGCGGGGCCGCCGTTTGAGCCAAGACGGCGCTGGATTTTAAGGAGCTGCCGTCTTGAACCTGTGCGAAGCTGGCTTGCGCGTCGGACCATTTTCTAAGCTGCAACGAAGAAAGCCCCGTCCAATAATAAGCCACTGATTTATCGGGCTCCGGACAATTTTCTCCCATTGTAAAAGCTTTAAAAGCGCCTGGATAATTTTCCAAATCATAGAGCGTGCGTCCTTCATACATTCTTCCGGCACAGGCAATGGCGGAAGAATTATTTGAAGCGGCCAGCCGGGCTCGCTCAAGGGATCTCAAATTGTTGCCGGTGCGATAGAGCGCATCCAGCAGATTGCGCGTAACAGAAGGTGAAACGCCCAGCTTGGGATCGTAAAAAATAGCGCGTTCATATTCAATCACAGCCGTTTCAAATTCTTTTCGCCGAGCCATCTCATCTGCAAATTGCACCATCTTGGTCGCGTCCTCAGTCCGGCCAGCGACGGGAAAAAGAGAGGAAATCAATAGAGAAACGGCCAGCAGGCGGTTGATGGGACTCAAGGTTTTTCCGGCCTCTCATCTCTGTAGCGCAATCCTTGATCGGTAAAGACCACCTCGTAATTTTCAAGATCATGACCGCATCGGTTCAATCGATCAATCGCCCGAAGTGTCCCGAAGAAGGGACCTTGACGGCGAACTGTTTCGAGACCGTATGTGGAACAGCTGGGCGTCATGGGACAGAAACTGGCCCGGCCTTTGGAAGCGAACTTGCGATAAGTCTGAATGATTCCCAAAACCGGAATAGAAAAAAATTCTCGCAGCGTGGTTCGATCAAGTTCAGCAGAGCTTTCGATGGGGGGACGCGCCCAGCAAGCGCTGGTCATTAAAAACGAGAGAGCCACCAGATTGAAGACAGTCTTAGGAAAAAATCCAATTTTCATCACATAGCCTCGCTGAATCTCAGGGGATACGGATACCCCCCCTCGTTCCAATTCGGACACAATGTCCCTTACATTTAGCGGATTACCAATCATACGATTCTTGTTTACAACCCTTTACAACCGACTTTACGACCCACCTGTAAATTTACAGCTATCTCGGTCATCACTCGTAACAGTCGCTCCGGCGAAGAAGTGCGATAGGTTTGACTGTTTTTCAATTTTCAAGGCTAGCCCATTCAACCACTCTGGCACCTCTCCAAATAGAATACAGAAAGCTGTTTAATTGTTAGAAAAGTAAGAAATAGTCGATTGGAATTTTAACGATATTTTGATCTTTGAAGAGTTCAAGGCCACTTTTTGAAACCACAATTCCATGGCTAATTTTCGGAATGCGTTCCATTGTGTTGACCACCTGATCCAGCCCCTTCTTTCCAATCCCCACTTCCAAGGCAATCATACGTTTTCTGTTTATTGTCAAAATAAAGTCGGCGGCATTTTCTGCACTGTCATAATTTAATTCGCCTAAGCCGCTTGTTACGAGTTCCCTGTGAAAAGTTAAGGCGGCAATATCTTCCAAAAATTTTCCCATTCTTTCTGAAAATGCCGCCTGATCACGCGAAACTGAAAGTAGGCTTGATCTTATCGCTGAAGACATAAAAAGATACTTCGAAGGTTTTTTTACCTTGGCGATAGTTCTGCCAAAGGGTAAGACTCGAATGAGGAGTTCGGTTTTTTCAATCGCTTCAAGAATCGCAACAATTGTATTGGGTGATAACTGAAAAAGATCGGAGAGAGTTTTGAGGCTAATATTGCCAACCGTGTCAGCAAGAACAAAAAGTATTTTCTTAATCGATTTAAGGGTGTTTAAATCAAATTGATGAATACTTTGAATGTCATCATTGATTACCTTGTCTATTAAAAGATCAATCGTTTGATAAACACGGGCTTCTTCTTTGAGGTTAATCGTGAAAGGCAATGTTCCTTTCTTCATATAGTCCTCAATTGTGAGACGATCAATCTTGGACCAAAATTGCAAAACATCGCTTTGAACACTCTCTAGTTGATGGAATGTTTGTTCCGCTGAAGAAGATTGAAAAATTGCGTCTTTAATTGTCTTTTTCAGCCCTGGCGTAGGGAAAATGTTCTCTTTAATCATGAGATATTCAGAAAAACTGGCTGGGAACAGCTTGTATATTGATGTTCTTCTAATTACATCCGGGTTCGACTGAAGGGCAATTGCAGATGAGCCGCTCGCAATAATGAAAACTTTTTTTGTTCGATCATATAGAGATTTTAAAGCAGCGGCCCATTTGCGGTCATAGTGGACTTCGTCAATAAAAAGAAAAAACGGCTGATCTTGCCGTTCGTAGCTTTTGCCTAAGACTTTCTCATAGGCATCTAAAACATTTATTAGCGTCTCTCCGACAATGTTTACGACTTCATCAAGGGAGATATAAAGCATTCGGCGTTGATCAATTTGGGGCAATAAGTTCGTATATAGCTGTGCGATAAGTGTAGTTTTTCCGACGCCGCGCAACCCAGGCATAATGATCCATCTGTCGTCCCGATTTTCGCCTTTCAGGAATTTTTTGGTGAGACTTTCTAGTTTCACATACATGAAACGTTGAGGATAAACGCGTTGGTCTTCTTGAACATAGCCTCTTAGGCGGAACGGGCCTTGGGCGAGCTGATTCTGGACATAATCGAGAGCTTTTTCAGACATAACTTACTGTATCATTATAATGATAAAGTGGAAACTGTTTCTATATCAATAGTCTGATGTATGAAAAAGGGGCTGTTTAGCGGTAAGTGGAAATGATTGTGAGTGAACCTGATCCTCAAGATGAATCAGGCGAGGCTTTACAACTCTTTACAACCGACTTTACAACCAACCTGTAAATTAATGGCCCGCGTGGGGCCCCTGCGCCGACTGCGCGGTGGGGCCGCCCAGTTTCGCTCGGATAAAAATCATGTAAGACGTCGGCGAACTTCCATAGACGTCGCTGAGACCGGACGGCACGGAGTAAACGCTTCCCAGTCCCCCCACGCCGATTTGTCCATAATGAAAACTCAGGAAATCATAGATATAACCGGCGCTTAACTTTCCAACGTGGTAGATATTCCCCGCTCGCGGCTCGTCCTCACTGAACAGTTCGTCTTTATCGGCCAATTCCCCGCGTCCGAAGAAGGTGTGCTTGTTCCGAAGGGAAACCGCCGACTCGAGAAGAACCGCGTTGAGTCGATGATCATGGCCATGCCCTTGGTTGAGGTTTTGTCCCCAGGCCGCCGTGGTCTGCCAATTGTTTTCATGGAACGGCCGGTTGTAAGCTATGGAAGCCGTCATTCGTTTTGTATCGACGTCCGGTTCCAGTTGTTCTGGACTGTGAAGCTTACCGGTACTGATTTGTCCGGACCAGTCGCGCCAGGGATTCCACGAAAGGCGATAGGAATAAGAATCGATCCGAGGAGATTCAATGTTCCAGCGGCTTTCGTCGGGCTCGCGGCCTTTAAAGCCGGACATCTCCAATTTCATATTGTCATGGACGTAACCCAGCGTCATGACGCCGAACGTAATGTGGGTTGAATCCAGCCAGTGATGCGTGATCGGGGCCTCGGGGTTTTCCACGCCAGAAAATCGGTGCATGAAAGTGGCCGGGCCCAAGGCCGGTTCGCCCGGTAAACCGAAATAAGTGAACACCGACGATTTTTCTGCAAGCGGAATACTGTAAGTCAGCGCCATTTCCATAAACAAGTCGTGCGGATGCTGGCGGTCGATCAAATGATTTTTTCCGTCGGCGGTTTCGCCCGTTTGAAAAAGAAGCGGATAACCGTTTTTGCCCATGGCGGGATCGAGTGAAAACATGCCGCGCAATCCGAGAGTCCCCACTCCCAACGAGCGTTGCCCCATTATCATCAACATCGATTCATTGAAGTTTTTGTCATCCCCGCGGGGGCCGCCCTGGTGGTCGTACGCTTGTGTCGTATAGCCGTGGAGCATGAACATCCAGGGACCCGTCATTAAATGGATTCCTTCGTGAGGACTCGAATCGGGAACCCAGGCGGTGCCGGAGGCCTCGCGGTTCATCGGATAGGGACCGTACATTCCGGTCATGCCCGACATTGAATATCCAAACGAAGGGTTCATTGCCGCCAGTGCCATTGCGAGTGAAGTCGTTAATAGGATTTTCACCATGTTTTCCTCTTTCATTCTCAATTAAAGTTTTACGTTTCGCAGCCGCAAGGCGTTCCCGATGACCGATACGGAACTAAATGTCATGGCGGCCGCCGCGATCATGGGGCTCAGCAAGAGCCCGGTCATTGGATAAAGGGCCCCCGCCGCAATGGGAACTCCCAGCACGTTGTAAATGAAGGCGAAGAATAAGTTCTGCCGGATGTTTTTCATTGTGGCGCGGCTCAGTTTCTTAGCGCGCGCT
>CAZJOE010000048.1:0-8485 GCA_964547555.1 uncultured Elusimicrobia bacterium
TCCTCGACTAAGACATTCGAGGATGACGACTTAAAGGCCCAAAAAATATGCTGTTAACCCGCGCCGCTGTTCATCGTCCGATTGCTACCACGATGGCTGTCCTGGCCATCGCGTTGGGCGGATTTTTGGCGCTCTGGAACCTTCCTGTCGACTTGATGCCCAACTCCGAATCAAAGATGGTCACCGTTTTTGTCGGCGTGCGCGGCGGAATGCCTTCCGAAGATATTGAAAACCTCGTTACCGTTCCCATCGAAGAAGCGGTGGCCACCTTAGCCGGCCTCGAATCGGTTCTTTCCGTTTCCCGCAAAGACCGCGCCACGATCACGCTGGAATTTAAAGAGGACGTTGACGTCAAGCGCGCGACGTTGGATGTGTCGGAACGTCTGGCCCGCATCAAAGGGAAACTTCCCAAAGAAATTGAAAAACCCATTGTCGCCCGCTACAACGAAAACGACCACCCGATCGTTATCTTGAGCGCCACCAGTTCGGTTAAAACTCCGGAAGTCGTTCGCACCATGATTGAACGGGATTTAAAACCGGCGCTGTCCCGCGTGCCCGGCGTGGCCAATATTGAAATCGGCGGCGGGCGTCAGAGAAAAATTCTCGTTGAGTTTGAGAAATCAAAATTAGAAGCCAACAACCTGGCGATTCTGGATGTGATCCGTGATTTGGGCGCCAACAACCTCAATTTAACGTCCGGAAAATACGAAACTGATCGCGATACCCGGGGCGTGCAGTTCTTGGGCGATTTCAAATCGTTGGATGAGATGAAAGAGCTGGGCATCGCGATCACCAAAGAAGGATCTCGAATTCGACTTAAGGATGTCGCTGTTGTTCGAGATTATTATTTGGAACCGGAATCTTACGCTCGGGTTAACAACCAACCTTCCGTTTCGATTTACGTTCAAAAAGAAGCGGGCGCCAACACCATCCGCTCTGCCCAAGAAGTGTTACGGATTATTAAGGAGTACGAAAAAACATTGCCCTCCGATGTGGGAATCGGGGTCTCGGTGGATCAGTCGGTCACGATCAAACAATCCATCGCCGACATCGAAGAAGCGCTGACGTGGGGCGCTCTTCTCACGGCGCTTGTGTTATGGATTTTCCTCAAGAACATGAAGCAGGTGGGCGTGATCGTGATGTCGATCCCGGTTGCGGTGCTCGGCACCTTCTTCGCGATGATGATCCACGCCAACTTGATGACCAAATTTAGCACCGCCGCCCCTATTACCATCAACGTGATGTCGCTCCTCGGTGTGGCGCTGGGAATCGGCCGCATGGTGGACGATTCCATCGTCGTGTTCGAAAACATTCTCCACCGAAATGAAATCGCGCGCCGGAAAGGGCTTATCTTCACCAAAGAAATGGCGGTGGAAGCCACCCGAGAAATGGCGATCTCGGTTGCCTCTTCAACTCTCGTGATGGTCGTTATCTTCCTTCCGATTATTTTCATCAGCCACGACGTCCGCAAACTTTACGCTGATGTGGCGTTTACGGTAATCGCTTCGTTGGTTGCTTCCTTATTTATGGCGTTCACCGTCGTTCCTCTGCTCGCGTCCAAAACCATGCCCGGCCCCGGTCAAACAATCGAAGACTTGGAATTCAAATGGGAAAAAAAGATGAAAGCCTGGATGGCAGAAAACTGGCCAAAGATGGAGGCTTTTGTAAGGTCACGGTTCGTGAAACTAAAGGGGTCAAGTCCGGACCTCGGACACTTCAAGCGCAGCGGTGTCCGAGGTCCGGACTTGACCCCTTCTCCCTGGCCAGCATTGATTCGCCAAGGCACCGCCTGGTCCGTCCGAAACCGTAAACGCGTCATGATTGGTATCGCCCTTTCCATGGTCATTTCCGTTTTAATCTACGCCTACAAACTTCCGAAGGAATTCATGGGCGGCGGGGAAAAACGGGAGTTCATTATTTTTGTTGAACTTCCCGCCGGATCAAAGCTCGACGTATCCGACAAAGTTGTGGCGGCGGTTGAAGCGGAAATTAATTCTCTTCCCGAAGTAAAGGAGATCGTGAAAACGGTTTCTTCCCGGGTGGAGGGATGGTCTTCTAAAATTTACGTCATGCTGACGCCGGGCGCGCAGCGGACCAAAAGCGCCCAGGATATCGTGGATATGCTGCGTCCCAAATTAAAATCGATCGGCGGGGAATATCAGGCGTTTATTTATTTTTCGGAACCGACCTCGGCCCAGGAAATTATCATTGATGTGTTCGGAAAGGATTATCTGGCACTGCGCGACGTCGCCGTTGAAATCGCGAAGCGCATGCAGGAAGTAAAAGGCCTCAGAGACGTTAAGCTCCGGTATAAACCGGGCCAGCCAGAAGTGAAAATGTTAGTCGACCATGCACGCTCGTCTATGTTTGGCCTGTCCACCCGGGAAATCGCGGACACACTCCACGCTCAGATTCGGGGACTACGCGCGACCTATTTCAACACGGGTTCCGATCAAGTGGAAACGGTGGCCCGGCTTTCGGAAGAAGACCGCCGAACCTTGGAACAAATTTCAAATTTGACGCTCATGTCGAATGGAAAAAAACGCCATCTTGTTCCCATCGAACAGATCATCACCTTCGAACAAGGATTTACTCCCAGTGAAGTATGGAGAAAGGACAAAGAGCGCGTTATTCAAGTCTCCGCCAACCGCGAGCGCTTGGCACTTTCCATTGCGGTTGAGGCGATTCTCAAACAGTTGAAAGGAATGCCGATGCCGACTGGATATCATTATGAAGTTGGCGGCGATTATAAAAAGCTGGTAAAGAGCGAACGGGAATTTATTTACGCTTTCATTATCATGGTGGTACTGGTGTATATCGTGCTCGCGTGTTTTTTCGAATCTTACACACAGCCCTTCTTGATGCTGCTCACCATCCCACTCGCAACAGCAGGTTCTATTCCCATGCTGTGGATCACGCATACCCCGGTGAACATGGGGGTGTATATAGGATTTCTGATGCTGGGGGGAACCACGGTTTCGAACGGTATTATTTTGATCGACCGACTAAACGTGATTAAGAAGTCGCGAGGACTTTACCGCTCGGTGGTACAGGTAGGATACGAACGCGCCCGGCCCATTTTTATGACGTCCCTTTCTACGATCGCCGCGATGCTTCCTCTTATTGCAGACAAAGGTGAATCAGCAGACTTGTGGTCGCCGCTGGCATTGACGGTGGTTTCAGGATTGGCTTTGTCGTCGGTATTGACGCTGTTTGTAGTACCGGCGGCGTATGTGGTGTTGGAGGATTGGAAGCTGTCATTCCGGCGGAGGCCGGAATCCAGTCGTTTGGCTTCTTAACGTCAGGTTCAAGACTGGATACCGGCCTTCGCCGGTATGACGACTTACTTCTGCTGCCTCTGTTGTTGTTCCATCATGCGCCGATTCATCTCATTAATCCGATTAATCTCTTCCAGCGTTCTCATGGATCTCTGAACCGCCGCATCTCCAGCAGCATTGGTGGGATTGTAAGGTTGGCTCATTCCCGGCGGAAGTTTGCCGGTTTTCCGCGCTTCTTCTAATTCTTTTTCCGTGTAGGTCCGCGTGGTCGTTTGGGGGCCGCTTCCCGTCTGAATCCGCCGCTCCACGCGGGGTTCAAAATTCATCGCGCTCTGCACGTCGCGGTTGTACTTCTTAATAAGAAAGTAAACCCCAACCGAACCCCCGACCAGCAAAACAATCCCAAGAAGAATAATCGCGGTTTTTTTCATTTTTAAGCGACTTTGTCCTTCATGTATTTGGCGGCTTCATATAAGTCCCACGCATTTTGAAGATTCATCCAAAATTCCGGAGTGGTATTAAGGCGTCGGGAGAAGAGAATCGCCGTTTCCGCCGTGATCCCGCGCTTTCCATTAATAATGGTGTTGACCCGCTGCAAAGGAATCCCAATTGATTTTGCAAACTCTACTTGGGTGACTTTCATCGGTTCAAGAAATTCATAAAGAAGAATGTCTCCGGGATGAGTGGGTTTCCGTTTCTTTAAGTTCATATTATTCATAAATCAGTATTTGTCGGTGCCCCCCTTTTATCGCACTTTGATGTGGTGATCAAGCATTTTGATCTATTCCGCACATAGAATAAACCCGATTTTTTATCGGCAATTTATCGGCAGTTTGTCGGCAATGGTGATATACTAGGGCCATGGCAAAGAAAGACCTCGTCAATGCCCCATCAATTTGGGTTCCGAAGTACACGCTGACCTCAAAAATTGCCAATGCCCTCATGGAAATTGAGGCGGCAAAAACCATTGTCTCAAACACTCCCTTAACTCCGGCTCTGGAAGCTGAACTTCGCAATCGTGCCCGCGTTCGTTCCACCCACTATTCCACCCGTATTGAAGGGAATCGGTTGACCTTGGCTCAAGCTGAGCAAGTTATTAAAGGGGGGAAAACACAATTTCTTGGGCGCGAAAGAGATGTCAACGAAGTGAAGAATTACTGGAACGCGCTTTTGCGAGTCGAAGAGTGGGCCAATAATCAGAGCCCCATTTCGGAAGCGCTAATTCAAAAGCTTCATGCGCTCGTTGAGAAAGGGACGCGAGCCAAGCCAACTCCCTATCGAACCGATCAAAACGTCATCAAGGAATCAAACACGGGAGCGATCGTTTATTTACCTCCGGAAGCCAAAGATGTTCAGAAATTAATGAAAGGAATGGTTGCGTGGATCAAAGAGGCTGAGAAAAATAATATCCCGGCCCCCATCATTGCGGGACTTGCTCATTATCAATTTGTCACCATTCACCCCTATTATGATGGCAATGGGCGAACAGCCCGACTCTTGGCGACACTGATCCTTCAACGGGCCAGCTATGGCCTCAACGGGTTTTTATCGATTGAAGAACACCACGCTCGAAATCTGGAAAATTATTATCGCTCCCTCGTCACACATCCTCATCACAATTATTATGAGGGTCGGTCAGAAGCGGATTTAACCGGATGGGTTGAGTATTTCGTGGTTTTGTTGGCTGGTGTATTTCAGGCGGCTAAGGACGAGGCTCTTGCGCTGGCTACGCAAGGAGTCGTCCAAGAACCAGAACTGCTCCGAAAATTGGATCGCCGCGCCCGCATGATTCTGCCCCTGTTTGCCAGACAAGATGAAATTACCAATGCCGATATTGCCAGAACATTGGGACTGTCAGATCGCATGGCACGGGTTTTGTGCCAAGCCTGGGTCAAAAAAGGATGGCTTTTATTGGCAAACGCATCGAACCGTTCGAGGGCCTATAAATTGTCGAAAACTTATCGGCCATACATCGGCAATTTATCGGCAAAATGACTGCAAGCCCTGTCTTTTACTTGTTACAAGATTGTTACAAGAAAGTTACAACTTGTTCATGAGATCTTAAGGCAAGGTTTATAAGCTCTTCTTGAAAGGATCATTGACCCAACCCAATTTTCCTCAAGGAGAATAATATGCGTAAGATTATGATGGCGGTCCTTCTCACTTATAATCCCCAATTCCTTTTCGCCCAATTTTTCGATCCAAACCAAATGGCCTCTTATAATTCTGGGGAGAACACCCGTGGTTCGACCATCGAACAAGCGGTCCAAGAAAGAAACCCCGAAAGACCCACCATGACGGAGAGCACAACCTCTGACCCCGGCAGTGGATACCATGCTGGTTACAATTTTCAGATTGATAACTTTAAGGGTTCCGCGGCAGAAAAACAGTTTGGAACCGAAGATAAATTAATGGAACACGTCGTCAACACCTTGTTTGATCCGGCTTCGGGGAAAAATAGCGACAGTATTAAGGTCGATTGCTCTGGCCGATCCATTAGAGTGGAGGGGACTTTGGGCGCTTTAAAAGGAGATCTTCAGGGGAAGTTTGAAAACGCGCAACAATCTCGATTCGAAAAAAGTCCCAGAGATATGCAAGGGTCCCAGGCTATTTCCCAGGCTTGGGGTAAAAACGCGACGGCCACTCTATATTTGTCGGCGACAGCAAATTTTAAAATCTCTTTATTCGATAAATGGACGGGCGCTCATATTGGAAGCGTGGCGGAACCCTCCGATTCATTCAAATCTGAATTGGCCCAGCGAGGGGTGACCCCCGTTGGTGGAGGCGTGAATCCTTCAGCCCAAGACGATATCCAGACCGGCGCTTACCAAGGGTTTAAATTTCAAATCCAGAACTTTACAGGGTCTGCGGCGGCCGGCAAGTTTGGTAGTCCAGAGGCCTTGATGAAACATGTGGTCAGTAATTTCTTCAATGAAAAAACATCGGGGGCTTCGGCCTCTGCGCCGATCAATGTCATATGTGGGGATCATGGGATCAGTGTCAGTGGGGCGCTCGGGGCGTTTAAGAGTGACTTACAAGAGAAAGTTAAGAGCGATGTCGTTTCGCGGGACAATGCGCCTGAAAGCAAAAGTATTCTGAAAGAACACGGAGATTCATCCACGGCCACACTTTACTTGCAGGCCCGATCGGATTTTAAAATTTCAATATTGGACCGGGTGTTGGGATCTCATATAGGAGGTCTCTCAGCACCGAGAGAGGATTCTCCCGAAGTCATGGTTGCACAGTCACCATCCGCCGGTCAATCTGCAAATCCCTATGCCGGTATAGCGACCCGTAATATGTTTGGGTTGAAACCTGAGGCTGAAAAAGCGAGCAATCCTCCGGAAATAAAAAATGTAACTCAGCGAACGGAAGGAGCCAAAAAATCTTCCAACTTGGTTCAAGGGACAGCCAATGGGAGCAGTCCCAAATCAGATATTGCCAAGCAAGTTTTTATTCCCACCTGGGTTAAACCTGATGGTCAACTTCAAAACCCCGATTCCCCAACTCCCAAGGGAGGGAAAACGGTTTATTATGCGGCCCGGGATCATAAAACCGGGCAAACCGTGGCTGTTCCTTATTTCAAAGCCAATGGAACGGGAATGCATGTATCAATGAATTTGGAAAAGAATCGACCCGATCTAATGAAAAAAGAAGCTTGGACCAATTTAACTCCCGAGCAAAAAAAGGATTTTGTCGCCTCTTTGAAAAATCAACCTTTGTCCAATCAGCCATGGGCGCAATCCCAGCTTTTTAAGATTGAGCATGAAGGGGGAAAAGGCGTGTCCATGATGGTTGTTTCCGAACCCAATCGAGACAAATCCGCAGTGAACCTCAGTGCTCTCGGGATTCCTGTGGCGGCGCTTGATCCCAAAACCAAAGAGGCCGTCGTAAACACACTAGATGAAATGATCCAAACAAAAACACAGAAGGGAGAAAGCACAACTGAACTTTCAAATTTCCGGGATTTAATCACGTATTCTGGAAAAGGGGTGGAGCAGCTTCAACTATCTTTTGATATGAACGGAAAAGAAGATGCCAAGGGAAATGTGGCAATGGACTTTGCCAAGGTGGATGACCTTAAGATTAAAGTCGGAGCTCCCGTTCAACCAGCCACTCCCCCCGCAAATATAACCGCTCCGGCGACGCTGGTGAAGGTTGCGTCTCCGGTCACCCCTCCGTCACAAACACCGGCGAATGCCGTGGTCATGTTTTCCAATTTCGCGAAAGAGTTGATCCATCCGGCCGTACTGAACCAGCAGGGCCAATTGGACGTTTCTGGAGCCAGGGCGGGAGGAATTATCGTCACCCCGGGCAACAATTCCCACCAATTCAACATCACCATTCCAGTGAACCTACTCTCACCTCAAGCCTTCACAACATTAACCAATCAACTCCAAAAAACTCCAACCCCAACATTGGTCCAATCGGTTGCCAATCAAACTCTCCTTTCGAATATCCGGAAATCAGGGGATGGGGATGCGTCGAATAGACTGGTCATAAGTTTTGATGTGGATATCCACACCTACACTGACATGGCCGCTCAGATGCAGTTTGACAACATCCGCAACGTCAGCTTTGGTACCCCCAATCTTGCCGGGCTTCGGTAAGCACCTTCAAGAAGTGCATGATATTTAGAGGTATCGTTGAACCTCATCATGTGATCCGGCTAGTACAAAAGTCAAGCGGTCCTTGGTCAGTGTATAGAGAACACGAATTTTTAATCCTGACCTTGCTTCCCAAACTTCATTTCGAAGATGTTTGATACCAAGCCCTTCAGTCTTTGAACCAGTGGAATAAAAATCGATGACCTTCAATACGGTTTCTTTTATCGCACTTTTAATGGAGGGATCAAGCTTTTTGATAATCCGAAGAAAGGAGGGAGAATAATAAATCTCCCATTTAGACGTCATTCAGGAATTTTTTCGCATCCTTTGGAGAGGAGAATTTACGGCCCCCTTTTTCTTTGGCAAGTTGCTGAACTTTGTCCAGCTGATCGGGGGAATATTCTAACGGAGTTTTGTCTACGCTGATTGGCGCTATTTCAATATGAGTTCCATTCATGAAAAAACCAACCAAGTTATGATCTTCTGAAATTTTGAACATTTTCCGGATGGATGCCGGAACGACGGTCTGACCATTTTTTCCAACAGGCGAAACAGCGATTAATCTAGTCATAGATGATCCTCCTATAATCCTATGTTAGG
>CAZJOE010000049.1:0-8478 GCA_964547555.1 uncultured Elusimicrobia bacterium
CTTTGGACGGGGCGCGCGGCAAATTGTCGTCATTGGCAGCGATTCACCCAACCTTCCCAAATGTTATATCGAGCAAGCCTTTAAAGCGCTCGAAGAAGCGGACGTGGTTTTGGGCCCCGCGCTCGACGGGGGATATTATTTAATCGGTCTATCACGGCCGTGCTTAAAACTATTTGATGATGTCAGCTGGTCGACCGACCAAGTGTTCGAGAGAACGGCGCGGAGCGCTCAAAATTTAGGATACACGCTGCGCGTTCTTCCCTCTCACAGCGAAGTCGACACCATCGAAGATTTGAAAACCCTCCACTCCGTCCTTTCCCGCGGAGGCAATGACGCCCCAGCCACGAGAAAATACCTGGAACAACTGGTCCGCGGCAAAGCCTACTTTTCTGCAACGTAGTTCCCCCTAAATCACACCCTCCTCGGTAAAACAATCAGGCTGTCTTGACAGAGATGGGGTAGGGGGATAGACTTACCATGAACTTTTAAATTTAAAGGAAACATCGGATGCCAAATAATTTGACTGTACGAATCGCCGGAGAAGGGGGAGAAGGAGTCATTTCTACCGGCGAACTTTTAACCACCGCCGTTGCCCGGACCCGCCACGACGTTTACACTTTCCGGACCTATCCCGCTGAAATCAAAGGCGGACCCGCCATGTTCCAACTTCGCTATGCCGACCATCCGGTCCTTTCTGTGGGAACGGGCCTCGATGTGTTAATGGCTTTTAATGAAGAAGCGGTGGACCTTCATGCTCATGATTTGAAAAAAGACGGACTCTTGGTCTATGACTCGACCGTCTTTGACCCCGAAAGCAAAGTTCCGAAAGGGACCCAAATGCTCGGCGTGCCTCTCACCAGCATCGCCACCGAAGTGGTGGGCCTTAAGAGAAGTAAAAACATGGTCGCCTTGTCCGTTTTGGGCGCCATGCTCGGCGTGCCGCTCGAAGAACTTAAAACTTTGATCGATGAAAAATTTAGTTCCAAAGGCCCGGAAATTTTCGAGAAAAATACCAAGGCCGTTCAAGAGGGTTTTCAATGGAGCCATGCTCACCCTCACGAAAAAGACCTCGCGGTCCCTCAAAGCGTCCGCAAAGAAAGAAAGTTGATTATGTCCGGAAATGAAGCCATGTCCGCGGGCGCCGTTGCCGCCGGATGCCGCTTTTACGCCGGATATCCCATCACGCCCGCCTCAGACATTTTAAGTTTCATGGAAAAAGAACTGCCTCGTTTCGGCGGAGTGGCGGTTCAAACCGAAGATGAAATTTCAGCCATCGCCTCTTGTGTCGGGGCTTCTTATTCGGGCGCCATGGCTTTAACAGCCACCTCTGGTCCGGGACTTTCACTCATGTCGGAAGTATTGGGCCTGGCTTCCATGACGGAAACGCCGGTCGTGATCGTGGACGCTCAACGCTCGGGTCCTTCCACGGGGATGCCCACCAAAACAGAACAGTCTGATTTGTTGTTCGCCGTCAATATGGGACACGGAGAAGCGCCGCGTATCGTGCTCGCCCCCTCCAACGTCAAAGACTGTTTTTATGGAATGATCAAAGCTTTCTACCTTTCAGAAAAATACCAGGTTCCCGTGGTAATGTTGTCCGATCAATCTCTTTCGCATCGCACCCAAACTTTTACCCGGCCAAAACTCGAGAACCTCCAATACCCGGCCCGGTTGCGCGCCTCCAAGAATGGAGGGGAATACAAAAGGTTCTTGGACACAGAAAACGGGGTTTCTCCTGCGGCTCAACCCGGCGACGAAGGACTCAGCTTCGTGACGACGGGGCTTGAGCATGATGAATACGGTCATCCGAGCTGGTCTCCAACCAACCACGAACGGATGATGTCCAAACGGCACCGTAAATTAAATTACATCGCCAAAGAAAAAGGGTTCACCTACCGGTTCGGCGATGAGCATGCCACCATTGGGGTCATTTGCTGGGGATCCACGGAAGGCCCGGTTGAAGAAGCGATCAATGTCGCCCAACGGCATGGATTGGAAGTAAAAGCGATGACGCTTAAAATGATCAACCCGCTTCCCGATGAAGAGATTCGAAGTTTCATGACCAATCTCAAACACGTCATTATTCCTGAACTCAATTTCACCGGCCAACTGGCCCAAATTCTCCGCGCGAAATATCTTTTCCCGTTCCATTCCTTCACGAAATGCGGCGGTATTCCTTTCACGCCGGACGAAATATTGACCCGAATCGAGGAGGTTATCCGCCGTGCCTGATATCAAACCCACTTCAACGCCTCAAACACCCCAAACCGAAAATTATAAAAGCACGGTCCCGGTCACCTGGTGCCCCGGATGCGGAGATTTTTCCGTTCTCCATGCCGTTTATAAAGCGCTGGGAATTCTCGGCTGCGATCCCAAAGACACGGTGATTGTCTCGGGAATCGGATGTTCAGGACGGTTTCCTATTTTCACGACGTGCTACGGTTTTCATGGCGTTCACGGCCGAGTGTTGCCCACGGCCACCGGCGTTAAATTGGCCAATCCGAAACTCAAAGTGTTCGCCATCGGCGGAGACGGAGATGGTCTCGCCATTGGCGGAGGACACTTTCCTCATGCTGCGAGACGCAATGTGGACATCACCTATATTATGTTGGACAACTCCACTTATGGTCTCACCAAGGGACAAGCTTCTCCGACAACCGGAAAAAATTCGACCACCAAAAGCCTTCCCTATGGCGCTTCCGAAGACAATTTAAACCCGGTGGGATTGGCACTCGCTTACGGCGCCTCCTTTGTGGCCAGAGGATTCTCAGGCCAACTCAACCAGTTGATTGATCTCATCGTCCAAGCTTCCAAACACAAAGGGTTTTCATTCCTGCATGTCATTTCTCCTTGCGTGGTTTTCAACAACACCTATCCGATTTACAGCAAAGGCACTCAGATTATTCCCGCTGATCATGATGTTCGTAACAAAGAATCCGCGATTAAACTTTGGCAAGCGCCCAAGATCACGTACTTAGGAGTGTTTCACGAATCAGTGGAACGGCCGTCCTATGCGGAACGGACTTCAAAAATTATTGAAACCGCCCAAGCCAAAGGCAAAGGGGACATGAACCAACTCCTCGATAGTTACCGCTAGTTCCCCACTTCCCTCAATGAAACTCTACGAATACCAAGCAAAGTCCCTATTTGAAAAATATGGACTTCCCAAACCTGCCGGACAAATCGTCACCAAACCCGCGGAACTTCCCCAAGCGCTTAAATTATTGGGAAAAGGACCCTGGGCGTTAAAAGCCCAAGTGTTGGCCGGAGGAAGAGGAAAAGCCGGCGGTGTTAAACTTTTAAAAACCCCCAAAGAAGCCGCCGCTTTTATTAAAGGATTGCTCGGCAAACAACTGGTCACCCATCAAACGGGCCCCAAAGGTGAAAAAGTCGTGGCTATTCTTGTCGAGAAGTCCCAACGGGGAATCGTTCGCGAGATGTACGTCAGTATCGTTTTAGACAGAAAATCCGGAGCTCCGCTTCTCATCGCGTCCCGTGAAGGGGGAATGGATATTGAAACTTTGGCCAAAGAAAAACCGGACGCCTTGCTTCGTTTTCCCCTTGATCCCGCCCTTCGGTTGCCACCCTACCGCGCCCGAAATATCGTTCAAGAAATGGGACTCACGGGACGTTCCATCAATGACGGCGCCAAGTTTCTCTCTAAATTGGCCGACATATTTTTTGAGACGGACGCCAACATGGTGGAAGTAAATCCTTGGGTTGTCCTCGAAGATGGTTCACTCGCGGCCCTGGATGGAAAAATTTCCACGGATGACAACGCTCTTTTCCGGCATCCCGATCAACAAGCGTGGCAGAGTTTGACGCCCCTTTCTGGCGCGGAGAAACGCGCGGCCAAAGCAAAAATTTCTTACATCAAACTGGATGGAAATGTCGGTTGCTTGGTCAATGGCGCCGGCCTGGCCATGGCCACCATGGACATCATCAAATTGCATGGCGGAGAACCGGCCAATTTTTTGGATGTGGGCGGCGGCGCCACCGAGCAACAAGTGACGGAGGCTTTTAAGATCATTCTTTCGGACACCCGTGTTAAAGGAATCCTGGTTAATATTTTTGGCGGCATCATGCGCTGCGACATCATCGCCAACGGGGTTCTGGCGGCGGTCAAGCAAGTAAAACTCAAAGTGCCTTTGGTGGTGCGACTTGAAGGGACCAAGTCCCAAGAAGGAAAAGAAATTTTAGCCAAATCAAAACTGGCCATTCAGACGGCGACCGGCATCGCCGAAGCCGCTCAAATGATCGTGGATGCGGTCAAGAAAGGACCAAGATGAGCATTCTTCTAACCCAAGACTCTCGCGTTATTTGCCAAGGAATCACCGGTTCAGCCGGCTCCTTCCACACGCGGCTTTGTAAGGAATATGGAACCATGATCGTTGGCGGCGTTACGCCGGGAAAAGGCGGCACGGATTTTGAAGGAACACCGGTTTTCGACACCGTCAGCGAAGCGGTCAAAAAAAGAAACGCCAACACCTCCATGATTTTTGTCCCGCCCCCCTTGGCGGCAGACGCCATCTTGGAAGCCATGGAAGCGGGCATTAAATTGATCGTCGCCATCACCGAAGGCATTCCCGTGCAAGACATGATGAAGGTCAAAGACCGTTTGATTAAATTTAACACCGGCCGGTCCTCTCAAGAACAAACCCGTTTGATCGGCCCCAACTGCCCGGGTCTCATTACCGTCGGAGTCTGCAAAGTCGGCATCATGCCGGGATCCATTCATAAAAAGGGGTCCATCGGCGTGGTCTCCCGTTCGGGAACGCTCACCTATGAAGCGGTGTGGCAGCTTTCGCAGTTGGGCCTCGGACAATCGACGGTGGTTGGAATCGGCGGAGATCCCGTCCTGGGAACGAATTTTGTAGACGTGCTGGAGCTTTTTGAAAAAGATCCCGAGACCAAAGCGGTTGTGATGCTCGGTGAAATCGGCGGCCGCGCGGAAGAAGAAGCCGCGCAATTCTTCAAAACAAAAATGACCAAACCCCTTTACGGTTTTATCGCCGGACGCACCGCCCCTCCCGGAAAAAGAATGGGACACGCGGGTGCCATTGTAGAGGGGGGATCGGGGAAAGCTGACGACAAGATCGCCGAGCTCCGCCGTCAGGGAATCGTGGTGGCCGACTCTCCCGCCGACATCGGCATCACCGTTCAGAAAAATTTTACCTCTTAACCTCCCCTTCGAACTTCCGCATTCCGTTTCTTTCTACGCCGTCCTATCTCTTTGTTTTTTTAACGGTCTCTTATTTTTAACTCTCTTGTCGTGGCGGTCCAAAATCCGCCGGGTTGAATACCTTGAAAAAATAACACCCCTTTCCTCCGACAGCCTTCCCTCCCTCTCCGTTATTTTTGCCGCTCGGGACGAGGAAGACAATGTGGGGAAATGCGCGTTTTCTTTATTTAAGCAGCATTATCCGGGACTAGAAATCGTCGCGGTCAACGACCGTTCTTCCGATGGGACAGCGCCCATCCTGCAAAATTTAAAATCAATTGATGCCCGAATGTCGGTCGTCAACGTTGAAGAGCTTCCCGGGGGATGGATTGGGAAAAACCATGCGCTGTGGAAAGGAGCCATGGCGTCCAAAGGAGAATGGATCCTTTTTACCGACGCCGACATCCAATTTTCGCCCAGTGCGCTTCGAAAAGCCGTGACGTATGCGGTGGCCAACCATCTGGACCATTTGGTGGTGTTCCCGGAATTGGAGTCGGAGGGACTCATGGAATCGGCCACGCTCTTGTGCTTTATGATGTTGATGAATGCCCAGGCCCGCGCGTGGAAATTAAGGGATCCCAAAGCGCATGACGCCGTTGGAATCGGAGCCTTCAACTTGATCCGACGGTCGACTTATGAAGCGATTGGAACCCACAGCGGTTTTCCCTTGTCTATTGTCGACGATTTACAATTGGGGCGATTGGTTAAAAAGAACGGATTTAAACAAAACGGCCTGTGGGGTAAAAATGAAATCCGGGTTAGGTGGCAGAAAAATTTATGGGGAATTCTAAAGGGGCTTGAGAAAAACTTTTTTGCGGGATTTGGATTCAGCCGCCTGGCTTCGTGGATTGGAATCTTCGGCATTTTATTTCTTACCTGGCTTCCGGTCGTCTCTGTTTTGATTCCGATTCCCGCGGCCAAAACAGCCGGAGGACTGGTTTTATACGCGGTGTTTATATTTTTTCTTCGGGCCAAAAAAATCCAACGGTGTTCCGTTTTTTGTTATCTCTTTTTGCCTTTCGCAATGACTTTTTTGGTGGGAGCGGCCACTCATTCTATGAGAAAAATTTTAAAAGAAGGGGGGGTGCGGTGGAGAGAAACTTTTTATCCGTTGTCTCTTTTTAAGAAACCAACTTTTCTCGATGTGTTTAGAATCCTGTCCGGTCGGTACATCTAATTTACTGACCCATCAACTCCCGCAACACCTGAAGTTGTTTTAGATAAGGTTCCAGCCTGGTTTTAAGTTCCGCATCGAGAACGGCCAAATCTTCCTCTCTAATTTCTTTTAATCTTTCGATGGCCCGGTCCAATCGATCGCCCGAAGGGACTTTCTTCATAAGGCTTTCTCTTTTTTCGGCGAAATCCTTTTCAATTTTTCTGCGACGGCCCGCTATTTCCTCGCGAATGGGCCGCATGGCGTCTTCCAATTGAGCGATGCTTTTTGTTTTTCCATTGGCGAGACCAATAAAGGTTTGCTGAAACACGCCCAAATTATCCTCCAAGGCCCTCTTTTCGGACGTGAGCTGGGAAATTTTTTCTTCATTGGTCGCATCGGCTTTCTTGGACAAATCCCAAAAATAAATCGAAGGACCGGTCCCGATTAAAAGTCCCAAAAGAAACATCAGGAAAAGCGCCACACCACTTCCCCCTGAGGACCCGGATCGTTTGGCGCGGGGGGCTTGTCTTTGAGCCTGAAGTGGAGAGGGTTCCAAAGAGGGAGCAGGAGGCAACGGTGTAAATTGCGGGGAAGAACTTGATTCAACGGGGGCAAAAGAGGGGAGATCGGTGTCAGTTTTCTTCAGAAGTTTGATTTTACTTTCGTACATCTGTTTAAGTTCATTCGAAAATCCTCTCAGCCGGGACATTTGCTCATTTATTGTTTTTGCATTCCAAGAAACCTGGTTTTCAAGCGACACAAAATCCCGGTCGATCGCTTCCATTTCGAAATCAACCACCGACTCCATTTCACTCAAAAGATCATCGGGTTTATCTCCTGAACCGGTTTCATATTCCCACCACTTGGTCAAAGCATTTTCCAAACTGGCCTTGGCCACGTCGACAAAATCCGCAGGGGAGAAATCGGGCCCCTTTTCTTTTTGCAACGCGGAAAATGAAGATTGTCGCGACAAACGGAGGGCGGACAAGGCGTCCGACCATTTTTGAAAGAGTGTATCGTCCATTAGAAGTTGATCCCCGCTCCCACATGATAAATTTCCCGGCCATTCGCGAGGCCGGCGCCCAGCGTGACATACGTGAAAGGAATAATACTGAGATTGACCCCTACCTCAGCCCTATATCCGGATTCATCCGACTCTAAATTGGCGGGAGCGAGAAGCGGCGCGCCCACATACGCTTTGTCCGTCGCTTCTAATTTATTGGAATCGTAGGCCACCCCGATATAAGGATGGACAATCGGTAAATCCAAAGACAAGACCGCATTGGCGGAATAATTGACGAGCTCCACATAATCGTGAATAAATTTATTGTACAGCCCGGAAACCGACAGAGAGGGGAGACCGGGAACAGACGGCTTTAAAATTCCATAGCGGAGACCGCCGCCATAAATTTTTCCATCGGCCAAAGATCCAAACCGGCCGATCAAATTCACTTTACCGGGAAGGCCGGCTTCCACCTGCCCGATCACCGCTGCCAAGCTGGACCCGTCATCGTTCATAATGGCGTCGTCGTTTTGAAAAGTCACGATGGGAACATGAACCCCCACATCAAAACCGACCGGAAACCCCAGCGCTTTGCCGGTGTGAAAAGTCCCGCCGCCCACGAGCGCGCCCAAGTCTTGGGTCAACGCATCGATCGCGACTTGGTTCATGTGGCTGTGGAAATTATTTTTTATCTCATCGGCTTGAATAAAAGAAGAAAGGCCGGCGATCATCATTCCAGCCAAACTTGCCGTTATATTTTTCCTCATACGTTCCTCCTCTGCAGATCATGCCACACATGATACAGCCCCATCAACGTTAAAGATGGAATATTTTCATCGATTATACCAAGGCCTTTTAAGATCCAATGGGCTTGCCCGCCCGTGGAAAAAACGGCGGTTCGCGGCCCCATTTTCTTTTTTAAGCGTTGAGCAATCTCCTGGACCAAGCCGCGATAACCATGGTAAAGACCCGACTGCATGGATTCAAGGGTGGTGCGTCCTAAAATATGGGCTGGTTCTTTAAGGAGGACCAAAGGCAGTTTTGCGGTTCGTTGATAGAGAGCTTCAGCGGAAATAACCGGTCCCGGAGCGATCACAC
>CAZJOE010000050.1:0-8460 GCA_964547555.1 uncultured Elusimicrobia bacterium
GCCCCATTTTTGGATGTCGACGCCGCTTTCGAAGCGGTCGTCATCGAGGTTGCGTTGGGTCCACACGACGCGGCCCTCACAATGGGTATCGTTGGACGCATTTTCAAAAGAGATGAGCACGTAAGCGGCTTCAATCAAAGGAGTGGTGGTCATGATGCGCATGCCGTTGGGGCCAACTTCAATGCAGGAACCTGGAACAGGGGTGCCATCCGATTGGAATCGGATGTTGATGCTGAGAGCGGTGCCAAATCGCGCCGCCTTTCGTCTATCGGAAGATCCGTCGTTTGCCACGGTGTGTTTATACCCCTAGTTTCCGGCGATGTCCAGATTTTTGAATAAAATCCCCTTCGGAACCAAGCACCGTTCGCGTTGCGCGGTTTCTTTGGAAAGCCAAGCGGTCACGAGCGCCTTTTGCAAAACGCCGGACACCGATCCCCCTTTAATAGGACGAATTCCCTTGGCGGTTATTTCATGGCCCGTCCGAATCTCGGCGGAGAAAGCCCCCGTGATGGCATTGGGTTCGAAAGCCGAGAAGGCTTGGATGTGATAGAGCGTGTTTCCCACTTCAGGAGAAAGTTTTTCCAAATCTGAAAAAGCGCGCGTTCCCCCCAACACTTCAAAAGTCCCCAGCTCTCCGGTAACGGGAACATTCAAGTAATCGGAATATCGTTTGTCTGAAAGAAGTTTCATGACCTTGTTGTTCTCAATGAGGCAAGTTTTTCCGGCGGGTGTGCCGTAGCTGTCAAATTTAAAAGAGCCCGCCGATTTATCGAGGAGATTATTGGCCCAAATTGAAACGGAATCTCCTTCCGCGTTTCCATCCACAACGGATTTCCCCACTTCAACCTCCAGCATGCGGTTGTATTTAAGGCGCGCGCTGGTCCGCGCGATGAGGGGTTCAAAAATTTTGTCCATGGGTTCTTCCGAGAAGAGAACAGCAAACTTTCCTGTTTTCGGGAGGGACGCCCGCGTGGCTTCCCGCGCATTTTGAGCGCTGGTTTTAATTTCTCCTTCCAAATCAAAATCCGACAAATACCGCCGCGTGTAGCGGTTGATGTATTCATTTTCTTTTCCGCCGGATTTAGAGAGAAGAATCGATTCGAGGTGAAGAAAGCTTTCTTCTTGAGAAAGATCGAGTCCTCTAGAATTGCGCAGCCGGGATTCAACTCGGTCGATAAAAAATTCAGCCGCGGACAGCCGGATTTCTTTTTCTTTGGCCACGCTTTGCCGGAGGCGGTCTTCCAGTCCTTTCAGTGTGGAGGCCTCGAGGGAGGAATCCAAAATATCGACGGAGGGAAGTTCTTTCGGTTGTTCCGGTAATTCAAACGGTTGGTTGGAGGTCATCTCTGCTGACGTGGTGGCCATGTCGAGCAGGGCGTCCAAACCGGAAAAGTTGACCTCCGCGATTTGAAAACTGGAAATCCCCATCACGGGTTTATCGCCTTCTTTTTTCTTGTGGAGAGTGATGCGGTACTTGGTGGTTTCCACGGTGCGTTCACATTCTTTTTCATTAAGAGCCAAGAATGATTGATAGGAACGTTTCTTGGATTCCCGGATCTGCCACGCAGAGAGTTTTCGTTGAGAGAGTTTTTCGATAATTTTTTGAATCATGGCGTTAGGCGAGGCGGGCTTTCATTTTAAGGTGCGGCCCACCAGTCGTATTCTTCACCCATTCTTTATGACCTTTTCCGCACATTCCAAGTCCGGCGATATAACGGTCATTGCCAACCATCGAAATGGATTTAAGGAGATCGGGAACAAACCCCGTCATGATCACGGGTGAATAAATTTTGCCGGTCAATTTCCCGTTCAGAATTTCCTCAGCCCAAAGGCCTTCCACTTGGATTCCCCACGCCTGGGGATCTTCCATGCCGTTGGTCGCGTAGCGAAGGTAAAGCCCTTTTTGAACGGAAGCGATCACTTCTTCTTTGGAGCTTTTGCCGTTATCGAAAAATGTGTTCGTCATGCGCGCGTAGGCTTTTCGTTCGAAGCTTTCGCGGCGGCCGTTGGCGGAGCGAGACAACTTCAATTTATGCGCGGAGGCGAGGTCCGTTAGTCCCCTCTCCAGAATTCCATTGCGAATAATATGCGTGGGCGTCGAAAGCGCTCCTTCATCATCAAAAAAGAATCCGCCCGATTCTTCAACCAGGGAAGGATCATCAAACATATTGACGATGGTGGATGCCACCGGCTTGCCGATGTATTGCTGGCTGAGCGCCCGCTGACGCACATACAAATCCGTTTCCATCCCATGCCCAAAACATTCATGCGCGATGATGCCCGACCACTCATTGTCGGTGACGACCTCATAGGTCCCCGGCGTCAATCGTTCTGCCGTGAGAAGTTTTTTCCCGTCTTCAACCAGCGCCTGAATGGATTTGTCGGAAAGTTTGACCGCATCGTATCCGCCGTTTTTGGAAACGCCATCATAGATTTCGCGGGTGTTCCCCTCTTTTGAAACGAAAACCATCAACATGGCGTCCGTCCGTGTGATCTTCTGGGAAATGATTTTATTCCGGTTCACGTAGAAGTCTTCGTTCGTTCGGTCTCCCACCATTGAGATGGCATTGGCAACGCTGGGATCGGCATTAATCGCCGCATCACGATGGCGGCGGGCCATTTCCAATTTATCTTGGAGCGGCACGAGAGCGGGATTGTCTTTAGGAGGGCCCGTAAAATCTTTTTGAAGTTTGGATCCAGGGTCAATGTCTGATTTGGGAAGCGAAGGATTGATGGCGTCTAACGCTGATTTCGCGAGTTGCTCAGCCGCAGCGGGAAGAGACTTAAGATCGATCTTATTAGTGGCGTATTCGAAAAAGGCCTGGCCGTTCCAAACAGTAAGAACCAAACCTTCCGCGGGGTCTTCCGGGTCCACGCTTTCTTGGACGCGGTTCACGCTAACGCGCGTGCCGGAGCTTTTTTTATAAAGAGCGGCCGCATAAGGCACGCTCTTTTCCAGTTTCGCTACAACGCCGGGTAGGGCGTCTTTTAAATTAACGTCCAAGGCCAATCCGTTTTTTAACTTCCATCATTTTCGGCTGAGCCAAGGCGCGCGCTTTGTCCGCTCCTTCTTTAAGGACCGCTTCCAAATTCACGTCCTTCCGAAAAAATTCCATCTTCTCTTGGATCGGAGCCATGGCGCTCACGACCACTTCTGCCAAGTCCCCTTTAAAATCTCCATATCTCTTTCCCTGATATTGGTTGACGATTTCCTCTACGGTCTTGCTGCTCATGGCGCTATAAATGTTGAGCAGGTTGGACACCGCCGCTTTATTCTCTTCGTCATACTGAACTTCACTGCCGGAATCGGTGACGGCGCGCTTGATCTTTTTTCGGATTTGGTCCGGCGTATCCATGAAAGAAATGAAATTCATTTCGCTGGAAGCAGACTTGCTCATCTTCGTGGAGGGATCATCCAGCCCCATGATTCGCGCGCCGCTTTTCCCAATGTAGGGTTCGGGCATCACAAAGAGATCGGGAAATTGATTGTTCATGCGCGCGCAGACGTCGCGGGTGAGTTCCAAATGTTGTTTTTGATCGTCCCCGACGGGAACGGCGTGCGTATTATAAAGAAGGATGTCAGCCGCCATGAGGGCCGGATAAGTAAAAAGGCCGACGCTGGTTCCTTGTCCGCGCACCGTTGATTTGTCTTTAAATTGCGTCATGCGGTTCAGTTCGCCAAAGTAAGTGAAGCAATTTAAAATCCACGCGAGCTCGGAATGTTCAGGAACATCGGATTGGACAAACAGGATAGATTTCTTCGGATCAATTCCCACCGCCAGCGTGGCGGCTGCCGTTCTTAAAATACTTTCACGAAGTTCTTTGGGGTCTTGCGGTACCGTGATGGCGTGCAGGTCCACCAGGCAATAGAGGCAGTCGTGCGTCTCTTGCATCGCGACCCAATTTTTTAGGGCGCCGATATAATTTCCCAAGTGGACGATGCCGCTCGGTTGAATTCCGGAAAATACGCGTTTTTTCATTGTTTTGACTTTCGACTCAGAAGATGGGAACATTAGTAAATTCGCGGAAGAACAAGAATATCAGGAGGATTTAATGGACGTGCACATCAGAGGACATCGAACCGTGACCCAGCCTCGCTGGAGAGATCACATCTACGAACGGCTTTCCAAACTCGACCGCTTTCAAGAGAACATCATCAAGGTTGATGTTATTCTCACTTCCAGCCACCACCACCTCAAAGGCAACGAACTCTGCCGCCTCCGAGTGAAAGTCCCTCGCTCCACCATCGCCATCAAAAAACGCGCGGAAACCATGATGGAAGCCATCGACGCCGCGTTCAAAGTTTTAGAACAAAGGGTCCACAACCTCTGGAAAAAACAAAAAGACAAAAGCCACCATTCGAAGATTGCGCGGCTGGCGAAACGTGGGGAGTTGGCGGGAATCTAGAGGACCCCTTTGTCTTTGTTTTTACGATTCACTCCCCCCGTCAACAAAGCTCTAATTTGTCGCCCTGGCTCAGCTAAAGGGTTTTCATTAGGCATGTTACTCAGATTTGGCCCATTGCCCCACATGGGCACTAAAGGCATAAACATTATCCACCGATGAGAGTGAATCCGGGAAAACCACAGCTCCCACATTTCCATCGATATTAATGGTCACTTGCGGGCCCGAGATGGCGATCTTCGGAATCTTTACCGGTTGTGTGGCCCATCTATCGGTGAGAGCGCTAAATGCATAAAGATTTTCGAGTGTGATAACAAAGGCCAAATTCCCTTTGCTGTAATATTTCACGACCTCCTCTCTCTTATCAATCGTTAAGGGAACCCAGTGACCCTTCAACCCATTAAAGACCCGAACAGCCCGATCCAATGTATTTTTGTTGTCGTTAACATAGAGCATGACTTCCGTTTCAATTTCGTTTGATTTATCGTCGGCAAGGGCCTGCTGCCCATTGAAGCCCCCGATCAGCATGAGCGTGGACATAAGTATGAATTTAATGCGAACCATGAGATTCTCTCCTTTTAGGCCTTCGCTTCTTTTTTGACATGAACTGACGATACCACTTGAACCAAGTCGAAAATCCCTTTTCGTCTGAACCCGTGGGAAGATTTGGTACCAAGATTTGGTACCGATTTCCTCTTCAGTTACCATTGAGTCGTCTCCGCCTGTCTTGTTGTTCACGCCAGTTTCGCTCGCGGTTAATTTTTAAGTTAAGAAAATGGGTGATTGCAACGGTAGCGGCAATCATAATAGTGCCGGCTGGAAAGAAAACCTTGTCAGAAAATATCTCAACACATATTCGATGGATAGAATCGAGCCCAGGGGAAGTGTGCAATATCGGTAGGGCACGGTACAAAAACGTAAACATCGCAGCGCTAAGCAGTACACACAAACCTGTCTGTCCCAACTTTGATAGCAACTGCATCAGAAAAAACAAAAGCCAATCTGCACAGTCAATCAACCAATCGAAAACTATAAACATTTCCTCCGCAAACCTCGGGCGCATAAGTCTGATAGCTATTGAAAATAAAATAACCGTAATAACCAGCCACCTCGCGCTCTCAAACATTTATTACTCCTTTTTCGTCCCAACAATCCTTTTTGGCAGGTTTAAAAAATGAAAGGTGGCACCTTGAGAACCGGTACCGATTCCTAGGTACCGGTTCCTAATTCACGAGACCCCTTTGCTTGCTTCTACGAGGCGCGTCCGTATACTTGCTTACAAGTCAGTTTAAATGCCGACTCTGTTATTTCAAATGTAACATTCGCTGAGGCGGAATTTTTAATGAAAGCGTAACAAGTACCTTTCGGGTTTGCGGGACCCTCATTGCTAAAGGGACTGTAACTTTCAAATGTCCCTGTAATGTCCGTATACCCACCAGCCATTGATAGACCCACGCTCACACCTCTGGGGCTGCTGTTGTTCGTTCTAATTTCGCTGCTCACCACTTTTTGTCCATTTCTTACATGTTCAGCGGTCACGGTTCCTTTTATATAGCGCAATATTTGAGGAGCCCCTGCAATTCCACGATTGATCACTGTTACATGGATCACTCGTTGGTTGGAAGGTGTGGAGGCGGACGTCGTAATCAATTCTTCTACCGATCCGCCTTCTAATAACCGCTGACTGCTCGTTTGACCTTCGCCTTTGTGTTTATTGCAACCGATCATCACCATCAATCCAACAACCAAAATGAATTTTCTTTTCATATTCCCTCCCTGATTCACATTCACAACACTCGATCCAGTATTCTCATTGGATGGTTAAGATATCCTTAAGTATATGTAACATGCTTGTAAATTTTTTGATGGACCCCCGGTTAATTGAAAGGTGCTTTGGACCTTTTCCCAATGAGCACCGATTTGAATAGGGATCTGCTCAACAAACTGGCTCATAGGTTAGCGCACCCACCGGAGTTCTTTGATCAATTCCTCGTAAGGAGGAAAGTTGGATGTTGATTCACGTTCTTTCATGTACGCCGACTTTAATTCCATTTCTGCTCGTTCGTAACACAACAACAATTCACCGGAATCCGAATCGAGCTTGGATACATCCCCCTTCACCGGCGCCAATATTTTTTGGATTTCAATATGAACGGCCTGAATCGCCATAGACATTGTGGATAACGTTATTTGAGTCATGATTGATCTTTACCGATGTCCATTTTTTCTTTCGCTCCTAGAATACTGAACACTGTAGATTTGACCCCTTACGTCTTTTTTATTCATAGAAACCGCCGGAATCCACGGGCTAATAAAAAAGCCAATGAAGAAAATATCGATAGGCACAAAAAGGAAGAGACAGATACTCGTATGAACATATACATACCGCTAATGAAGAGATACTTCCAATCGGGGCGGTCGTACCGATCCTCAAATGCAAAAATAACGGCAAACAATCCCCCTACGAATATCCCCATCGCTAGGCTGGTTCCCGAATTTGCATAAAACGTGCGGCGCAAATAGCCTCCGGCGATTTCACGCGAACCAATTGTCCATCCCAATAAGATAGCGGTCACCACCGCACCAAATACAACGGCTCCTACAGCTAAATCCAGTTGCCAGCCGGTAAATAGCAGATTCAAATCTAACAACTCATCCGCCGCAGATATTCCGGCCGCAATCAATAACCCAATGACGTAGCCACGTATAAAGAAAGATCTCGTCAACGGTAACGATTCCTTGTTTGTAATTTGGCTCACTGATCGCTCGGGAGACTGCCGGCGATTGTCTCGATAATTCCCAATGGATTGCAATGAACCCCGGGCAATTCCGGTTCTGTTTGAAGAATGGCGTCGTAGATTTCCGTTAATTGTTCTATGGGTTCATCTTTATAGGCTCTAAAAATTAGTTTTTGGATGGACGACGGCTCCGGATTTCGAGATGAAAAATCTCGAAAGGTTTCTGGATACTTCTTCGGGATTTGGCGATAAGGCAGAAGCGTTAATTTTTTGTTTATAAATTCGGCGACGCCCAAATAATAATATTCGACTCCAAAATCAAAATTGAAACAGAATATTTCTAAACCGAAACCTTTGTTTCCTTTCTCTTCAAAAGAAGTCAACATTTCTGCATTCGAGATGGAATAAAGTTTCCGAATCCGTTTTCCATCGATTTGATACAGGATATTTTCCCCCATGCATGGTCCTTCCACGCATTGGCCCGAAAAAATGACGAACTCAAATTTTCCGTCTCCATTTAGGTCTCCAAAAAAAGGAAGCGTCGCTTTCTTTTTTTCATCGGTCAGATTGCCATTGAAATCATCAGAAACGAAAACCACCTCCACCATGTCCTTCGATCCTTCGAAAACAGCAGAAATAATTTTTCCTTCCCGGCAAATAGTCAGTGCCCAGTTTTTTCGGTCGAAGAAAATAAAATCCGATCCCGCTGCAGCAGAACTTTCCCAAAATTCCCGCGGATCGTTTTTAGGGGACTGCTCTTTGAACTCATTCTTTTTGTCGCAACTCGCACCGGTTTGAGCGGACTCCAATAACAACGATTCCTCATTGATCATGGGTAAAATTTCTGCAAAAACCGTGGTACTGGACGCCAACATAATAAGAATGACGACCCATTTGGTACCGGTTCTCAAGGTGCCACCCTTCGTGTGTTTTATCTGACTCATGCTTTTATTTTTTCCTGGGTTTCCTCTTAACTTTTTTAGAAGTTTGAGATGGGATAGATGCTTGCCTTTTGGCTAAGCTTTCAGTGTCTTCAATATAAGGCCCATAAAAAGGATCATTCTTCAGCTTTTTTCTCCGCGCTGAATTATCAATGCCGTTAATATGTTTATCTAGCATGTCCAGCGCTTTTTTAATTGGTAAAGATTTTTCGAGCGCTTTTTCAAAAACAGGCGCCTCTTCTGTCGTCATCAGATTGGCTTCAAGCCCATCCAAAATATCCAACACGGCGCCGGTGATTTCATCTTCCCTTTCCCATCCATACCCGACAAACCGTTCTCTGGCCCAATCTTGAACCTGTCGGGAATCCATTTCTCCC
>CAZJOE010000051.1:0-8424 GCA_964547555.1 uncultured Elusimicrobia bacterium
CATTTCGTTGGCCACCACCGCTCCACTCTGCGTCCGGCATTCCACCGTCAAATCGTCGCCGGACTTAAGCGGTTGTTCATCAGCCCAAAAGACATCGGCGGAAAATTTCCGGGAAGACAGGGGCTCTTCTTCCGCCGCGCAAAGAACATCGCCTCGTTTAAGAATTTTTTTATTTTTAAATTGAAGCGCCACACATTCCCCCCTTTCAGCCGCAACAGGAGCGGCTTCGTTAAATTTATGGATTTTTTCTACCGCCACAACTTCGCCCGATGGGAAAACGCGCAAACTTTGATGAACCGACACGCGCCCATTTTCCACCCGGCCCAACGCCAATGGTTCTTCTCCGACGGAATGAATCAATTGCACAGGGAAACGCAGCGCTCCCACGGAAGGGGTTCCCTCAGATACCGCGCATTGTTTCAAAAAATCCAACGCAATCGGGCCATCGTACCATTTCATCTGAGAAGACCGAGTCGTGACGTTTTCCCCATGATAAGCGGCCATCGGAATCACCACGGGAACCGGCAACCCTTTGTCTTTAAATAAACTTTCGATGACGGCTTTGTGCTTTTGAAAAACATCCTGGCTGTAACCCACCATGTCCATTTTGTTAATGAGAACGGCAATCCTTTTAATTCCGAGTAATTTCAAAATACGCGCGTGCTTATCCGTCTGCTCGCGAATGCCTTCGTTCACGTCCAGCATGAGAATGGCTTGATGCGCTTGGGTCGCTCCCGTGATCATGTTCTTTAAATATTCTTTGTGGCCGGGCGCATCGATGATGAGAATGGAACGGTCGTCCATCTTAAGAAGGACTTGCGTGGTGTCGATGGTGATATTGGCTTCGCGTTCTTCTTGGAACTGGTCCATCAAATAGGCGTATTCCATTTTGCGGCCCAATTCCTCGCTGGTCTTCTGCACATCTTTTAACCGGTCGGGAGAAACGTTTCCGGTATCAAACAGAAGACGTCCAATAAAAGTCGATTTTCCATGGTCCACATGACCGACCACCACGATGCTCGTGATATTTTCCGATTCCATTACATGTACCCCAGAGAGCGAAGTTTCTGCATCATATAGGCGGACTCTTTATCTTGGGCCCGTCCCGCCCGCTCGGATGTTTTGCTGGTGCGAAGTTCCTCA
Organism: uncultured Elusimicrobia bacterium; assembly: GCA_964547555.1. Taxonomy (GTDB): domain Bacteria; phylum Elusimicrobiota; class Elusimicrobia; order F11; family F11; genus CAZJOE01. Next base: position 1,144 of record CAZJOE010000051.1, read on the forward strand.
ACGATCTCATCCAAAGATTTGGCGTTTGAATCAACCGGAGCGCAACACCGTTCACAACCGATGCTTCTAAAACGTTTCCCTTCTTTGGAGAAATATAAATCCACCACGGGAATATTTTCCCGCTGAATATAGTTCCAAATGTCCATTTCCGTCCAACTTAAGATCGGGTGAATCCGGAAGTGGTGGTCCTCTTCCGTTAATCGTTTGTATTGCTCCCAAATTTCCATGGGCTGACGTTTATAATCCCAATGAAAATTAAAATTCCGCGGAGAAAAAACTCTTTCCTTGGCGCGGATCCCGTGTTCATCGCGGCGGATTCCCAAAATAATGGCTTGAAGGTTGTTGTCTTTGATGGCGGTTTGAAGCGCGTTGGTTTTAAGAGCGGTGCAGCAGGCGAGCCGGCCTTCTTTCTCTGGATTCATTCCGCCGGCGAGGGCCGCTTCATTCTTGGCGACAATCAACTTGAGACCAAATTGTCGGACGATTTTTTCACGCTGGCGGTACATTTCCGCGAATTTATAGGAGGTGTCGATGTGGAGAACGGGAAAAGGAAGCTTGCCCAAAAAAGCTTTTAGACAGAGCCACAGGAGAACCGTGGAATCCTTGCCGATCGACCATAGAAGCGCCGTGGAGGGATACTGATGGGTGGCCTCCCGAATCACGTAAATACTTTGATTTTCCAGTTCGCTTAATCGGTCCATAGGTTTTACTTAGTTTGCATTGAGGGCCCTTAATTTTACTTTAAGGAGGTATGAAGATTTGCCGAAGGTTTTAAACGTCCAAGGCTTTCCGGACCGAAATCGCCCAATCCGTTGAAGACAGTTTTCCGAGAAGCGGCTCGGTTTTTTTGATGAGAGAACGAAGAAGGTTTTTATTGGTGACAATCCGTTTCAGCACCGGATGCACGAACAGTAAATAGTGCTCAATAGTTGGATTTTTAGAACCGGCCGCAAAGTCCAAGAAATGAAGCAATCGGTCCAAATTTTCCGTCTCCACCCAGCGGCTGATAAAAGAGGAAAAAAGGCCGGGATTATTTTCTGTGATCGGCGCGAAATATCGTCCAACCAAAATGTCCCGTTCCTTCGCAAACAGCACGCGTTCTTGCGCGGCGGAAGGTTCGATTCCTTTTTCGGGATTGGCTTCTACCGCGGGAATGTGGTCGATTAAAAAAAGTTCGGTCTTTAAATCGAACAACCGTTCCATTGATTGAAAGAGAACGTTCTCCAAATTTTTAATTTCAAAATCGACTTTATGGGTCAACAGAAACTGGCACAACCGTTCCAAATCCGGAGCGTCGTTGGCGGCCGCGCGGGAAATTTTATCGATGAAAAAAGGGACATGGACGGCATTTGAAAATGAAGAAAGAGCGGGTTTCTCATCCGGAGGAGTTCCAAAAAAAGGTTCAAACTCAAGGGCCAGTTCCGAGAGAGAACTGGGAGCAGCCCTTTTAAGACCGAAGGGAGAAACAGATCGTCTGGCGGTTTTTATCACGGGCATGGGCCAACAATAGCAAATCGAGTGTCCGACGAGGATGGGCTAAGCGACGACGGAAATGGGGAGGTTCTTGAAAACCACATGGCGGGGCATGACCAGGTGCAGGTCCACCGATCCTTTTTCTAAGAGATGCCGGATACTGGCTTCTACTTCGGCACGTTCTTTTTCTTTTCCCCCCTGCCGGTAGAGTTCACTGAAAAGACCCAAAACATGGCGCTCCACCACCGGCAAACCCGTGGTCTGAAGGATTTGCAAACTTTGAGTGAAAGATTTGACGTCCATTAACTTGGTGTGGACAAAATTGATCCATCCTTTGACCGCTAAATATTTGGCCCGCATTTTCCGTGAGCTCAAAAGGCGGATGTCTTTTTCAATTTGGAGAAGCATGATCGCAACCTGAGACGGCATATTCTCCTTCGCCAACACTTGCACGATACCGAGAAGCGCTTCGGTCCGGGACCGTTTTTGTTGAAGTTTCGTCGCGAGCTGAACGACATCTCTCCAAATCTTGACGGCTTCTTCTGTTTTTCCTTCGCCCGCTAAAATCTCTCCCAAATAAACCCCCACCATGGGTTTGATTCGCATCAAATTATGAATTTGAACAAGCCCGCTGGCTTGCCGGATGCACTGCCGTGCTTTGCCGAGATCTCCAATCAAGATAAAAAAACGGGCCCGTTCCAAAAGAGCTTCAGCTTCGGTCTCACGCGCTTGGATCCGACGGCAAGCTTGCTCATTTTGTTCCAATAAATTGGACGCCTTTTGAAGCATCCCTTCTTCGATATAGAGGCGGGCCACATTTTTATCGACTTCCACTTTCATGGACCCATCGTCCAATTGGTCCGCAATCACCTTCGCTTTGACAAAACTTTCCCGGGCGTGGGAAAGGTCGTTCAATTCCAAATAGGTTTCTCCCCAGTCATTTTCGTTCCATCCAATTCCTTTGCGGTTGTTGATGTCAGTATGAAGGTTCATGGATTCTCTAAAGGTTTGCCACGATTTGATCCATTGGCCTTTGTCGCGCAAAATTTGAGCAATTTGAAAAAGCGCCCAGGCCACGCCGTCATGATTTCTCATGGGGCTAAATAATTGGATGGCCCGCTTATTGATCAACAATGCGTCCTCGATCTCGCCAATGATGTGTCTAACCGCGGCTTCGTTCAAAAGGCACCACGCCACACGGTCTTTCAGGCCCAAGTCTTTAAAGATTATTTTGGCCCGCTCCAAAGCGCCCAAGGCCATATCAAAACGGGCTTGGGCCCGGTACACCGTCGCCAAGCCCAATTCCCCCCAAGCAGCGCCCTGCTTGTTTTTCAATTGAGTAAAAGTTTTCACCGCTTCGGAATAATACCGTTCCGCCTTGCCATAAAAACTCATTTCAAAATAGAGGCTGGCTAAATTACAGGCGTTCCAAGCAAGGCCTTGCAGAGAATTGAACTCCAAGAATAATTCGCGGGCTTTTTTGGCGTAAGTGAGACTTTCGTGGCGGTGGAAAAGATTTAAATGGATGACCGACATATTGTCGTACCCCCAAGCCAGGTCGAGGGTTTTTCCCAATTCATGGTAAATCTTTAAGGAGTTATGGGCATATTCGAGGGCGAGAGCGTTTCGGTCCAATTCTCGATTGGCCAAAGACAATTCTTGAAGAACGGCCGCGCGTCCCTGGTCGTTTTTGAGACCGGCAAAAATGGACTGGGCTTCTTCTAGAATCTCAATGGAAGTTTCATATTGGCGCTGATCACGAAGAACCATGCCGATATGAAGCAAAGACCAGGCCACATTATTCTGATCACCCGATTTTCTGGAATGTTTGAGGACTTGGCGGAAATAATGAAGGGCGGTTTGGGCGTCGCCTTTAAAAAATGAGTCGACTCCCTCTCGAAAGAGGACTCCGGGACCCATTTCCAACATGGTCTGTTTCTGCTGCTTTTCTTGCGCTATCACTTTCAACTCCTTCTAAATGTGAAGAGAGTATACTTATGGGCGGATTAGGATTGCATGAAGAAAAACAAAACTTTTGGTAACGATTGTGTAACAAATTTGTAAACAACTGGCCAAGAAAAAATAGGCCGCCTTCATGTCTATTTCTAGACTCGAATTTACACCTTAAAATGAATGTGAAGAACGTCGCCATCTTTTGTGATGTAATCACGCCCCTCCATTCTTATCTTTCCCTTAGCTTTAAGAGCTTGTTCCGACCCTGCTTCCTTCAAATCGGCGACGTTATAAACCTCGGCTCGTATAAATCCTCTCTCTAAATCAGAGTGAATTTTACCCGCCGCCGTCGGAACGGGACTATTCGCCCGCACATGCCAGGCATGGGCTTCTTTGGGACCTGCCGCAAAGAAAGTAACGAGCTCCAAAAGTTTTTCTCCCGCTTGGGCCAACCGGTCGAGCCCCGACTCTTTCATTCCCAACGCCTCACGGTAAGAGGCTCGCTCTTCTTCCGGTAAAGCCATGACGTCTGCTTCTAGCTTTGCGTTCAGTTCAACAACGCCCGCTTTGTTCTCAACGGCCCAATCATGGACTTGTTTAACAATATCGGCGGAGGTCGAATCATTTGTATTGGCCATATAAAGGACGGGTTTGGCCGTTAAGAAATTAAATTCCTTCATGAGCACAGGATCGGCACCTTGAAGCCGTACCGGAATACCGGCTTGGAGTTTTTGGTGAACCCCCTCTAGAACGGCCAACTTTTTCCGCGCCCCTTCATCTCCGGCGCGGGCGGTCCCATTAAACTTGTCCTTAATTTTCTCGACAATTTCCATATCGCTCAAAAGCAGTTCCATGGTGATGATCTCCGCGTCTTTGCGAGGGTTTAAATCTCCCATGACGTTCACCACGTCTTTGTTATCGAAACACCGGATGACTTGGACAATGGCATCCACTTCACGGATATGGGAAAGAAATTTATTTCCCAATCCTTCTCCCTTGCTGGCCCCGGGGACCAAGCCTGCGATATCTACGAAACGAATGGCTGTTTGAATTTTTTTAGGGGCCCCGAAGGCCTTCTGAAGAAAATCCAACCGCTCATCTTTTAAAGGAACCACGCCCACGTTGGGCTCAATGGTGGTAAAAGGAAAATTTTCCGACGGCACGCCTGCCGCGGTCAACGCGTTAAAAAGTGATGACTTCCCGACGTTCGGAAGTCCGACGATCCCTATTTCCACAATTCCTCCATTTTTTTCTTTATGACTAAAGCCTGGGCGCCCTGGGGGGCGATCTCGAGGTAACTCATCCAAGGCTCTCTGGCCTTCTCAAATTGTCCCGCCATAACATGGGCGACGCCCAGCATATAATAAGCATCCACCAGATCAGGCCCGGTGCGCACAGCCTGCGCATAAGCCTCTATCGCCGTTTCCAGATTGTTTTGCTGAAGTGAGGTATAGCCGAGGCCAAAATACCCATTTGGAAAATACGGGTCCCAACGGGTTGCTTCTAAGTAGCAATTTTTGGCGTCTTCAAGAAGTCCGCCATGGGCGTAAACTCCGCCGATGTTGCTGGCCAACCACGCCATTTTTCCGCCGATCCGCTGAGCCATCCCCAACCATTTTCGGGCCAAGTCCCAATCCCCCCGCTCTCCGGCGCGCTTTCCAAGTAAATAAGGGATATGAACGGCGATAAGACGGCGGGGATAATCCGCCCTATCCCCAAAAAGAACCGATCTAAAAAGAAAAAATGGATCGGCGTCTGCCGACAAAGGTCCCTCCCCCTTCTCTTGGTAAAGCAGGCCCGATAACGCCGGCTTCGCAAAAGGCGTGTTCGACTTTTCAAAAGCCAAACAACGCACATTATTTTTTGAAGAAAATTCTTTTTCTTCAATTTGATGCTGCCTTTGATATCGATCGGGCCAAGACAATTCCAGAACGTCTGCCCCATAGACGGGTTCAAAAAGAGTCCCGGGCCGGTAGAATATTTTTATGTCCTCCCGCTTTTTTTCAATTTGCGTAAGAACCACAATGGCCGACGTAGGCTCATCAAAAAGAATTCGGTCAATAACCAATCGAGACGAAACGGGCGCTGAACGCAGTAATGATAATCCCACATCGCGGAACACAAAATTGTCACGGAGCGTGGGAATCATTGGGAAGGCGAAGGCCCGTTCCATTACAAATAAAATAGCGACAATAAATCCTGCTGCGCGACCCCATCTTTTGAGGCTATTCGTCCAAAAAGCGAACAAGGCCAACGCTGTGACCAATGAGAACAATGGGAAAATGAAAAATCGCTCTAAGCGCCATTGTCCAATATCGCTGCCGGGGGAAAGATTGGAAAGGATCTCAAATCCAAAACCAACACCAAGCCATCCCAACAAAGCGGCCAGCGCGACCCATCTCGATTCACGGTAAATGAATCCGGTACCGACTCCCCCCAAGGCCAACACAATTCCAAAATTTCCCAATTGACTCTGGGTCCTCGCCAAAAATTGCTTGGCCTCCAAAATTAAAAGGGCAATATCACGAAAGGGCACGGCGGCCGGATGAAGGCTTAAACTCCCAAATTCTTTGCGCGTGACGACGGCCCAGAAGCGGCCCCAAGTTTCGGGATCTCCAAAATTAACAGCCGGACCCGCGTGAGCTCGCAACGGCAGGATTAAATAGACCGTCAGTCCCAACGTGAAAAATAAACCCGCGTGAAAAAATGTTTTTAGAGAGTGGGCCTCTTTCCAAAAGGCCCAAGCTAAAAATGGGGTCGCCGCCATTAAGGTGTGGTGATTTCCCATCCCCAAACCAAAAATAAAACTGGCCGCGATAAAACCTTGGGGCTCGCTTCGAGTCAAGCACAATAAAACTCCCAAGAAAAAAACAAAGTTAAGAGTGAATACCTCCGCCGATAAAGCCTGATCAACAAAGATAGGTGAAAGGCCCAGTATCGTGGCGGCCGCTAGCGCTTCCCATGAAAATGCGTTTTTTTTGAACACTTTCTGGAACAACCAGTAAACCATGACCAAAGACGAAGCAGCCAAAGCCGCTGAAAGATAATTGGATCTCAGGCTGAGATTTCCAAAGGGGACGAGAACTTGAGCGGCTTTGCCGATCACGACGTAGGTCGGATAGCCGGGAGCGTGGGGAACACCCAGAAGATGGGAGCTGGCGATTAATTCGCCGGTGTCTCCCCCATAGATCCACGGAGAAACGCGGCCCACATAAAAAAGAAAGGAAAGAAAAAAGAGGAGGAGAGAGACGATCAAGACGGCTTAAAGCAAAACCAAATTATCACGGTGGACGACCTCAGCCGAAGTGACCCGTCCCAACAGACCCGCAATTTCGTTGGTTTGCCGGCCCAAAATCAAACCCAATTCGTCCGAAGAAAAGTTAACCAACCCACGGGCAATTTCTTCGCCTTTGACCGTTTTTAGTCCAACGGTATCGCCGACGGAAAAATGGCCGCGAATTTTTTTAACGCCCGAAGGAAGAAGGCTTTTCTTTTGATCGGTCACGGCGCGAATGGCGCCGTCATCAAGAACCAAAATTCCTTTAGCAGTGCGGCCAAACGCGATCCACGCATGACGTGCTCCGACTTTTCTCGGTTTAGCTATGAAGCGCGTTCCTGCATTGGGTGCATTGGAAAAAATCTTCTCTAGAACATCCGAGTCGTATCCAGATCCAATCCAGGTTTCAATACCAGCGGCGGTTGCCATTTTAGCCGCGCGAAGTTTTGTGGCCATTCCTCCGACGGACATTTTGGAACCGGACACATGGGAGGCGTTCTTTTCCATCTCTGGCGTGATCTTCTCAATAAGGGGAAGGATTTCCTGAGTCAACTGACCATCGGAATCCGTTTTAAAGA
>CAZJOE010000052.1:0-8261 GCA_964547555.1 uncultured Elusimicrobia bacterium
CTCTAACTGCTTTTCCGAATGGCTATCTTTGGCCCAAAATAATTTGGAAAGAATCAAATCTTCGGGAGAAACGACCCAAAAATCGACTTCTTCCATTTTAATTGAACGACGCCGTTCAAACTCAACTTCTCTATAAACTTCATTTTTCCGGACGATGAAATCAATCTTCATTAAAGTTTCATTATGGATAATATTAAACATCCGCTGAGACGAGACAGCTTCCTTCACCATCTCAGGGTCAATATAAAATTCATTTTGAAAGGCTTGTACAACACGATCTATATTTCCTGTTTCAAGTTCAATCACGATATCGATATCGCGCGTCATTCGAGGCAATGCATAATAATTGAGCGCAATAGATCCGGTGATCATGTAGGAGATATTGAGTTTTTCCAACAACTGGGCGACAAATTTTAGAACCCGAAACTCTTCGGAAATAAACATTTGAATCTATTCTATCAGTTTGAAAAAACTGCTTTTAAGGTTAAAAGAGACCTTCAATCCCAAAATTCTTTTTTAGAAAGTATTTGACGGGCCAAAGACTCAATAAATTTGGGATGGTTGTTAAGGCCGGGAACTCTCCGGTATTCAAGAACTCCGGCTTCTCTCGCTGCTTCACGCAGTTCTTGATCCAATTCGTACAGGGTTTCGATATGATCTGTCACAAAAGCGATCGGATCGACCAACACCTGCTTCATGCCGCGTTTTCCCAAGTCAATCAAGGTCTCTTCCGTCGAGGGACCCAGCCATTCCACGGGACCCAACTTGGATTGCCAAGACAACGTCGCGGGTCCTTTCCAATCTAAAACCCGCAACACGCCTTTCATTGTTTCATTCATTTCTTTTTCGTAAGGATCACCCAATTCAGTCACCAACTTTTTAGGAATGGAATGCGCGGAAAACACCAGATGAATTCGGTCGTCTTTCGGGTCAGAAAACTCTTTCATGGATTGGCGGATTAAATCAGCGTGAGCTTCAAGAAGCAATGGATCCACAGGAAAAGATCCCATTTCAACAAGTTTGGCGCCGGGCGCGTATTTTTTGACGGCGGCACGAGTTCTGTCATAAGCGCCTTTGGTGGTGGTGTAAGAATATTGGGGGTAGAGCGGGAAATTAAGAAAAGTGCGAACACCCTGATCAAATAGTTCTTTCACCACATCTTCAACCAGCGGAGCCGAACACGTAAAAGCGGTGCGCACCCCCACGTCCGCGCTCTCTTTTTCAAGAAGCGTTTGGATCGCGCGCGACTGATCGTCGGTCAAACGCCGGATCGGCGATCCTCCGCCAATCATGGCGTACATTTTTTGGGATGTTTTATGGCGCGACGTTGAAATCGCCCAGGCGATGAACTTCCGGAGCGGAGAAAACTTGACCCGGATAATTTCCGGATCTTCAAACAACCGATAGAGGAAATCCTTAACGTCTTCGGGTTTTTCAGGCCCGCCCAAATTCAAAAACAAAACCGCTCGTTTCATATTAAATGGTCCTCGAAAAAATCTTTTTGTCTCCGGGTTTGGGAAGGTAAGCGTCGAAAGGCATCGCTAAGTTCCTTAAAAATACCCGACCGGTCTCTGTGGGACGGATTTCCGATGAAGAAAGCTCCACCAGTCCGTCTTTTTCAGGCTCCGCCAACCCTTTTAATGATTCCGAAAAATAAACGTCGAATGAAATCCCAAACTCTTTCTCAATTTCGGGTTTCACCACCACCGCATGACACAAAAGGTTTTGAATGACGCGACTGCGGATCTTGTCATCTTGAGAAAGACGCGCGCCGCGATGGGTGGCGCCGCGATCTTCCGTCAACGCTTCCTGATAGGCCTTAATTTCTTTTTGGTTTTGAATAAACAAATCATCCACCCGGCCGATGGCGCTCATTCCCAATCCAAATAAATCCGTTCCCGCTTTGGTGGTGTAACCCTGGAAGTTCCTCCACAAAGTCCTGTTCGTCCGCGCCTTCGCCAATTCGTCGCCGGGCTTCGCGAAGTGGTCCATACCGATGTACTCAAAGCCGGCCTCGGTGAACATCTTTAGGGCCGTCATGAAAATTTCATATTTCTGATTTTCCGTCGGCAAGTTCTTTTGAAATATTTCCTGATGTTGCTTGAGCCAAGGAACATGCGCATAAGAGTAAACAGCCAGCCGGTCCGGAGCAATCGACAAAACAAGTTCAATTGTTTTCCTGAACGTTTCGGGTGTTTGAAAAGGAAGGCCGTAAATAAGATCCATGTTAATGCTTCCGAACCCGCGACGACGCGCGCTTTCAACCAGGAATTTAGTTTCCGCGTAAGGTTGGAGGCGGTTGATCGCTTGTTGGACGGAGGGTTCAAAGTCTTGAACTCCCATCGAGAGACGATTGAACCCTGTGGCGGACAAGGCGTCCAAATGCTGAATCGTTGTCACCCGTGGATCGACTTCGATTCCGATCTCGGCGTCTTTGTCGAATTTAAATCCTTTGCGGACGCGCTCCATCAACCGGATCAAATCTTCAGGAGAACTGTAGGTGGGAGTGCCGCCGCCCAAATGAAATTGGACGATCGAGCGCGACTTCGAAACTTGACTGGCCAACCAATCGATTTCTTTATGAAGGGCCGTTAAATAAGGAGTTTCAAACGATCGGTTTTTTCCGGTGATGAGAGTGGTGCAACCGCAGAAATAACAGAGCTTCTCGCAAAAGGGAAGGTGGATATAGAGAGACAGGGGACGCGCCGCTTGATTGCTGCGATCGATGGCTTGCTCATAATCTTTGACGCCGATCTCATTACTCCAGGAAGGCGCCGGAGGGTAAGAGGTATAGCGCGGGCCTTGGACGTTGTATTTATGAAGAAGTTCGTAGGAAATTTCTTTCATTTTTGACCATCTCAATCAACGCGAGAACGTTTTCAATGGGTGTTTCCGGTAGCACGCCGTGGCCCAAATTAAAAATATGTCCGGGCCGGCCGCCGGCTTGCTTGAGAATTCTTTGCGCTTGGGAGATGACTTCTTCTTTCGAGGACAAGAGCACGGTTGGATCCAAATTCCCCATGATCGCTTTATCATGCCCAATCACTTCCCAAGCTTGATCCAACTCGATCCTCCAGTCCACGCCAATCACATCTCCGCCGGCTTCGGCCAACAACTGTAAAAATCCGCCTGTCTGAGTTCCAAATGAAATCACGGGAACACCCGGCAGAATTCCTTGGATAAGCCGTTTTTGATGAGGAAACACATACCGCTTGTAATCTTCCGGCGTCAGGCATCCCACCCAACTATCGAACACTTGAACAGCTTGAACACCCGCATGAATTTGAGAGTTCAAATAATGGATCGAGGCGGTGGTAATTTTTTCAAGAAGGCTGGTCCACGTCGTCTCGTCTTCATGCATCAGCTTTTTCGTGTTGACGAAATTTTTGGACCCTTTGCCTTCGATCAGATAAGAAGCCATCGTAAAGGGCGCGCCGGCAAATCCAATAAGCGGAAGGTCCGGTTTAAGGGCGGCCCTCGTTTTCCGAATCGCGTCAAATAAATATCCCATGGAGGATTCGGGGTCGACGGGTTTCATCCGTTTTAAATCTTCGGCGCGACGGAAAGGATTGGCGATCACCGGCCCTTGGTCTTTTCCATAGGACAATTCAAATCCAAGCGGCTCGGCGATGAGCAGAAGGTCTGAGAAGATAATGGCGGCATCCACACCCAAACGATGCGCCGCGTCCACCGTCACTTCCGAAGCAAGATCTGAATTTTTACAAAGATCCATGAAAGGCGTTTTGGCGCGAAGTTCACGGTACTCTTTCATATACCGTCCGGCTTGACGCATAAGCCAGATCGGAGGACGGGGGGTTTTTTCTTTCCGGCAAGCTTTTAAAAACAAACTGTCATAGAGCACGGAACCAATGGGCGCTTGCCCGGCGGGCGCCGGTTGAAACGAAACAGAGCGGTTCCGCTTCGCTTTCAAAACCACCTCGGCTTGGTCAGCGGTTTCCGCCACCAACGCTCCCATCATCGGGCGCTCCGGCTCGATATCAATAGGAAGAGAATATTTCCTGAGAGCTTCCGTGCAGGTCGGTCCGACCGAAGCGACCGCCACGCGAGAAAGAGCGGTTCGAAATTCCTGAGCGATGCCTTCCTCCCGAGCCACGGACATCACATTTTCAACTTGGGTCGCATTGGTGAAAAGAAGCGCATCGATCTTCCCTTCGATGATCGTTTTAATCAATTCTTTCATGGGCCCTGTGTCTTCCGGCAACGCGGCCCGGTACACGCGCACAGATTTTACTTTCGCGCCGCGGGCGCCCAATTCCGCCAAAAATAAATTATTGGACTCTCCATATTCTTGAACCGAAACAGACCATCCCTTCAAATCCATCTTGGCGTCCAAGGTCTTAAGGATTTCTCTCCACGTGTTGGGTTCGGGAACGGTGATGGTGGGTTTTAGATTCAGCTCGCCCAAAGCCTTAAGAGGTTTGGGACCGCGGACCACGAGGGTGGTTTTTGAAAGGGCGGCCAGGAGGTCCGCCTGGGGGAATTTGGAACTGAGAATTTTGATAAGGGCGCGGGTTCCAACGCCGGTCATAAGGATGACCATTTGAATTTCCCCGGCCAAAAGATGTTCCCCAAACGCCAAAACATCTTTATGTTGCTCGACGGGAACTTCCCTCATCGAAGCAGCGACATGCGCTTCACCGCCCAAATTCTCAATGAGCCGGGCCATTTCGGCCTTCATGCGACTTTCAAACGATCCGACCCGAAGGCCTCGAAAGTTTTTCTTTTCTCGTTCTATTTCGACGGCCACTATTTAAAAATCTCGACGAAGAACCGCTGCATGTCTTCCCAGGATCTTTTGTCGGCCACTTCGTTATAAGCGACACCCGACTTAAGGTCCGTTCCATTGTCCGGATTCGTAAATCCGTGCGACGCTTTGCTATACAGATTTAATTGCCAATCAACGCCCGCGTTTTTCATTTCATCTTCAAAAGCCTGCACGGCGGCCCGGCCCACATAGGGATCGTCCGCCCCGTGAAGCACCAGCACCTTTCCTTTAATATTTTTAGCGTGATCCGGAGTGGGCGTATCCAGTCCTCCATGAAAACTCACAAATCCTTTCAGGTCGGCACCGGACCGAGCCAGTTCAAGAGCCGCGGTTCCACCGAAGCAATATCCCATGGCAGCCAACTTTGTCCCCTCCACCCGAGCGCTGCTTTTAAGAACTTCCATCGCGGCATCAAGCCGTTCACGAAATAATTTTCGGTCGCTTTTGTAGATTCCAGAAAGTTTTGAAGCCTCTTCGGTGGTGGTGGCGCGAACGCCTTTTCCGTAAATATCCGCCGCGAAGGCAACGTATCCCAATTCCGCCAGTTGGCGAGCCCGCGACTTCACATAATCATCCAGCCCCATCCATTCATGAACCACGAGAACGCCCGGCTTTTTATCTTGGAAAGAATCGTCATAAGCCAGATACCCTTGGCAAATTGTCTTTCCTTGCTTGTATTCGATCACTTCTGTTTTAAGGGCGGCGGATAAAGTGCCCGACAAAATCAGAACCGCTGAAAATAAAAATGCCTTTCTCGTTAACATAGGCAGAAACTCTCCTTTTATTTGATTGGGAACGTGAGACAGAAGGCTACAAAAAACAGGTATTAAACGTCGATCCAATCAAAAGGAGGACTCAATAGAGAAATCAATAAAATCTCCCGACTCCTCGAAAACTTCCACTTGATCGACGCGAGACCCATCCGGACCTTTCTTCGCCCACTCCATCAAATCATCAACTTGGGCGACTTCCCCTTGAATCACGGCTTCTACCGTTCCTTCACGGCGATTTCGAACCCAGCCGGTCAACCCCCTGGATTTCGCTTGGGCGCAGAGCGAATATCGAAATCCGACCCCTTGCACGACTCCGTGAATGACCAACCTCTTACTGATCCGCAATTTTTTTATATTCTTCCTCTTGTTTTCTGATTCTTTCATTGGCTTCGTCGGCCACCGTATTGGCTTGTCGCACGTCAATCCGAAGATCTTCCGTGTATTTCGTCACCGCGTTGTCCGCTTCTTGTTTCTTCCCTCCGCAAGCGACCATCCCTATAAAAACCACCATCCCCAACAGTTTAATCATAATCCCACCTCCGTTAAATTTTTACGATCATACCACGAATGAATATATGATAGGATCACGATCCATGAATTCAGGGAACAAGGTGCCAACCACGCCCCATTCTTTGACGTTGACAGTCCAGCAAGTCATCGAACATATGCTGGACGGTGTTCTTATCACTGACTCAAATAGCGTTATCCTTTCCGCCAACAAAGCCTTTTCTTCCTCCTGCGGATACCAACCAAATGACCTTATAGGAAAAAATCCCAGCTTTCTTAAATCCGGAAAACACAAACCCGCTTTTTTCAAGAAAATGTGGACCGCCCTCGAGAACAACGGCTTTTGGCAAGGCGAAATCATCAACAACAAAAAAGGCGGGGAAGAATATACCGAATGGGCCACCATCACTTCCCTTAAGAATTCCGACGGACGAATCACCAATTACATGGCCGTCTACACGGATATCTCCAATAAGAAAAAAGCGGAAGAGACCATCAAGTTCATGTCCACCTACGATCTGCTCACCGGCCTCCCCAACCGAAATTTATTCAGAGACCGCCTTAAACAATCCCTGTTGCAAATGAAACGCCAAGGTCAAATGCTGGCGGTCCTTTTTCTCGACCTGGACCGCGTTAAATTAATCAATGACACGCTCGGTCATAACGTCGGAGACCTTTTGTTAAAAGCCGTCGGGGAAAGATTGGTTTATTGTCTACGCGAAGGAGACACGGTGGCGCGCCTGGGCGGAGACGAATTTATGGTGCTTTTACCGGGCATCGACCACGTGAGCGACGTTTCAAAGTTAACTGAGAAAATTCTTGAAGCGCTCCGCCCTTCTTTCCGGATTAGAGGCCACGATCTTTATATCACCGCCTCCATCGGAATCAGCATTTCCCCTTTCGACGGGGTCGACGCGGACACCCTTTCAAAAAATGCCGACACCGCCATGTACCGGGCCAAGAAACACGGAAGGAACAATTATCAGGTCTTTACTCCTTCCATGACAGAAGAAGTGTGTGAACAATTGGAATTGGGCAACAATCTCCGCAAGGCGCTCGACAATAAAGAATTTGTCCTTCACTATCAGCCTCAACTCAGTATTAAGACGGGAGAGATGATCGGCATGGAAGCGTTGGTAAGGTGGAACCATCCCGAAATGGGAATGATCCCTCCCAAAAAATTTATCGAGTGGGCCGAAGATTCGGGATTTATTATTCCTCTCGGAGAATGGGTCCTTCGCGAGGCTTGCGCGCAGAACCGGGCGTGGCAACATATGGGACTTCCGCGGCTGAGAGTGGCGGTCAATTTATCGGCCAATCAATTCAAAGATGAAGAGTTTGTGCACATTGTTGAAAAAACGCTGGAAGACACAAGCTTGGCTCCCGATTGCCTCGATTTGGAACTGACCGAAAGCGTCGTTATGGACAATGTGGGGCGGTCGCTTCGGGCCCCGCACGACTTAAAAGCCATGGGAATCAAATTTTCCATAGACGATTTTGGCACCGGGTATTCCTCCCTCAGTTATCTTAAGCATTTCCCCGTCCATACTTTAAAAATGGATCAATCTTTCGTTAGAGATCTATCGTTTGATCCCAATGACGCCGCCATTGCCACGGCGGTCATTGCCCTCGGTCACAGCTTAAATGTAACGGTCCTGGCCGAGGGGGTTGAAACGGAACAGCAGTTGGAAGTGCTTCGCCAATTGCACTGCGATAAGATGCAAGGATATTTATTCAGCCGCCCCCTGGATGCCACCGCTTTCGAAAATCTGCTCCGCTCCCAAAAAGATTTAAACGGCGGCACGCTGTTCGAACAAATCCCCGCCTAAATTTCCTGCCCGTCCCTTTTATCTATTCCTTTTTATTATGATCCCG
The DNA here is from genome assembly GCA_964547555.1 of uncultured Elusimicrobia bacterium. Lineage (GTDB taxonomy): Bacteria > Elusimicrobiota > Elusimicrobia > F11 > F11 > CAZJOE01. Next base: position 7,942 of record CAZJOE010000052.1, read on the forward strand.
CCCATGAATGAATTATGGATGTGGATCGGTTTCGGCGTTATCGTCACTATTTTATTGGTGATCGACCTGGGCGTTTTTCATAAAGCGTCCCATGAAGTAAAAATTAAAGAAGCCCTGATATGGAGCGGCGTTTGGATCGCCGCGGCTTTGCTTTTTAATTTGGGTGTGGCCTTTATGAAAGGCCGGGAGGCCGGCCTCAATTTCTTGGCGGGATATCTGCTTGAAAAATCCCTCAGCGTCGACAACCTTTTTGTTTTCCTCTTAATTTTTTCTTACTTTCGGGTTCCGCGGGAATACCAACACAAAGTTCTTTTCTGGGG